>CAZYIG010000001.1:0-24049 GCA_964647205.1 uncultured Candidatus Saccharibacteria bacterium
ATTCATGTTGATGAATACCAAGATACCAATCATGCCCAATATTCTTTGATCAAATTGCTGGCTGCCAAATACCGCAATCTTTTTGTCATTGGCGACGAATCGCAAAATATTTATTCTTGGCGCGGCGCCGACTTCCGCAATCTGCTAAACTTTGAAAAAGATTATCCCGAAGCCCAAGAGATACTGCTGGAACAAAACTACCGCTCAACCCAGAATATTTTAACCGCCGCCCACCAGATTATTATTAAAAATAAATTCCGCAAAGAAAAAAAACTCTGGACCGAAAATGAAGACGGTTCGCCCATCACTTTGTTCGGCGCCAGCGACGAGCGGGAAGAGGGAAGTTACATTATTAACGAAATCAGACACCATAAAAAAAATAAACCATCTTTAAGATTGTCTGATTTTACTATTCTCTATCGAACCAACGCCCAGTCCCGGGCGATTGAAGAAGCTTTTCTAAAAGCCGGCCTGCCCTACAAAGTGGTTGGCGGTTTAAAATTTTATGACCGAAAAGAAGTTAAGGACATGATTGCCTATATTCGGCTTATCCAAAACCCCAAAGATTCGCTGGCCATGGAAAGAATCATCAATGTGCCGCCTCGCGGCTTTGGTCGAGCTAAGCTCGACTACAACCACGCTCAGCGTGGTGGCGAAGAAATAGAAATAATTGATCTAGAAAATCCAAATAAAGAATTAACACCTCAAAAAGCCCGCGCTTGGAAAAACTTTTCTGACTTGATGCAAAATCTGCGCGAATCAGCCGCTAAATTACCACTCAGCAAATTATTAAAATTAATTATTGCTAAAACTGAATACGAAAAATTTATAAAAGAGAAGGGCAAGAAAGAAGAAGGGGAGGATCGCTGGGACAATTTGAAGGAACTTTTTTCGGTGACTAAAAAATATGACGTGCCCTCCGTAGCCTTGGCGGAGGAGGGTGAATCCTCCGAAGTCCCGCAAGGCGGGACGAAGGAGGGTGCGTCCTCGTCCGCTAATACCTTAGCGCACAGAAATGCTATTCAGACTTTTCTGGAAGAAGCCTCGCTGATGTCTAATCAAGATGAAGTTGATACTGAACACAATTTGGTCAATTTAATGACACTCCACTGCGCCAAGGGACTAGAATTCCCTGTGGTATTTATTGCTGGTTGCGAAGAAGGCATTTTCCCGCATTCGCGCAGTCTGATTGACGCCTGGCAAATGGAAGAAGAGCGCCGGCTTTGTTATGTTGGCATCACCCGCGCCAAAGAAAAACTTTATTTGATTGCGGCTCGCGCCCGCCAGCTTTTTGGCTCCACCATAGTTAATCCGCCTTCCCGATTTTTAGACGATATCCCACCTCACTTGATTGAATATATTAACTTTGGCAATGATAAAGATAATTTGGATGAAGATGGGATTGAGAGACCATTCTAAAAAGTTTAAAGTTAAAAAATCAAAGTTCAAAATGACAATGCAAAATTCAAAATTTTAAATTTTTAACTGTCATTTTCCATTTTGAGATTTACACTTTACATTAACTATCATCATGTCTTATAAAAAAAACCCCCGACAAGAATCAGATAAAAATAACATCCGTCCCAACAAGCTCCTCGGTCAGCATTTTTTGCATGATAAAAATGTTCTGGCTAAAATTATCGGAGCAGCTAATTTAACTAGAAATGACACCATTCTAGAAGTTGGGCCCGGACTGGGTATTTTAACGCGAGAGCTGGCCAAGTATGCCGGCCAAGTAATCGCTGTTGAAAAAGATAGAGCGCTGGCCGAAATTTTAACTAAAAAACTAGCCGATGAGCAAATTGATAATGTGAAAATTATTGCTGATGATGTTCTAAAATTTCTAAAAACTAAAAACTATCAACCATCAGCTGGGTACAAAGTAGTCGCGAACATTCCGTATTATTTGACTTCTCATCTCATCCGTCTTTTACTGGAGTTGTCCAATCCGCCCCAAGATATTATCTTGCTGATTCAAAAAGAAGTAGCCAAGCGTATTTGCGCTTGCCCTCCGAAGCTCGAAGAGCGAAGGGGGGCCAAACCCCTCCACCTTCGCCAAGGCTCCGGCGGACAAGCAAGAATGTCGCTCTTGGCTATTTCCGTCCAATTTTATGCCGAGGCAAAAATAATTGCTTCAGTTTCCCGGAAATCCTTTCGCCCAGAACCCAAAGTTGATTCGGCGATAATAAGGATAACTCCTAAAATTCTTCCCCCTTTGCAAAGGGGGATTGAGGGGGATTTAAAAAACACGGGGAAAATCCTCCCTAACCCTCCTTTTACAAAGGAGGGAATCGCTAATTTTTTCACTCTTCTTCACGCCGGCTTTAGTCATCCCCGCAAACAGCTTCTTGGAAACTTAAGCCAAGGGCTAAAAATTGAAAAAGAGAGGATTGGCGCCGCCCTAGCTAAGGTAGGAATAAAAAATAGCCAGCGAGCGGAAACGCTGACCGTGGAGAATTGGCTAGAATTATCTAAAAACTTAAATCTTTAAACTTTTTAACATTTTATAAGTTATCGCTTCTACCGGCGCCCAATCATCAGTAAAGATGGGCGCTTTTTTTGTTGATTGATATAATTCTATGTTGTTCCAGCTATAATTTAGAGCTGCCCCCAGTCCACAAGTATAATTTGCAGTCACTCCTAACCCAGCTGATACCTTCTCCTCTTGTTTTTTTAATTTTTCTCTAATTTCTTCTGTTGAGGTTTTTGAATTAGTCGCTAAAATAATAAAATTATTGCGAAGCGGTATTTTGTAAACCGACGGATAAACAGAAGCGAGGGTGTTTAAAATTGGTTCTAAAATTTCTCGGCGGCCAGGAGCATAAACATTCATCATTATAATTCCATTAGGACTAAGATGCTCGGCCGTCGCCTCAAAAAATTCTTGAGTTGCGACATAAAAAGGAATATACGGGCTGCCCTGAAACAAATCTATTTCAATCATGTCATATTGTTTTTGACTTTTAGCTAAAAATGGCCGAGCGTCCGCTTGCCAGATTCTCAAATTTTCATTTTCTTTCAGACCAAATTCATCTTTGGCAATTTTAATTATTCTGGGATCAATCTCCACCGCATCAATTTTAATTTGAGGAGAAAATGTCTGATGCTGCAAGATAGTTGATCCGGCCGCCATTCCTAAAACCAATAAATTATCTACCGGTTCAATTAGTGGACCGACGCCAAACAAGCTATCAAGGTAAGACCAACTACTACCAGTATTAGGATCCGCATGACCAGACTGCGCTAATGAATCACGTTGAGAATTTAAGGTTAATAATATTTTCCCTTCTTTATTAATTAATTTTATTTGATTGTAAACCGACTCGGTTTCTAAAATAACATCCTGCGGCAAAGCCGGCGGGAGCAAAGTTGCTAAAGAAATTAAAAGAATAACCACACCAGTAATTATCTGGCGGCGATTGACTAATAAAAATAAGCCGACCAGAGCCAAGAGAGCAATAAAAAAACAGATATAAAGAGTCAGGCGCGAACCCAAGTAGGGGATTAACCAAAAAGTTGTTAAAAAAGTGCCCAAAATACTGCCCATTGTCCCCCAGGCATAGACCAAACCGGCCGAGTAGCCGGTTTTTTCCTGTTCCGCCAAAATTTTTATTACCAGCGGTGAAACCGCTGCCAAGGCAGCCATGGGAACACAAAAAAGAATTAGAGCCGAGCAAAGAGCTCCCCAAATTATATCCCAAGAAGACAACCATTTTAAAATTGAAGCGTAGAAAAAAAGATCCAGCAACAAGAAAATAACCGCCAAAAGAAAGAGTCTATCTAAAAAAAGATCCGGTTCCTTCTTGTTTTCCTTGTCCCGGCAAAGTTCTGACAACCAGCCACCCAGGTAATAGCCGCCAGCCAAGGCAATTAAAATCACACCAATCAGACTCCCCCAGACATAAACCGAGTTGCCAAAAAAAGGCGCTAGCAGCCGGCCGCCCAGAATTTCCAGCGACATAATGAGGTAGCCGGTAACAAAGATCAACGAAACTAATATTTTTTTCGTCCTCATATGAATAATCTTAATAGATTTATCTTAGAATACCACTCCTAATTTTTAAAATAAAGGGTCCCTAATCATTTATTCTCCTGTGGATAGATTTAGCTATTTTCCTCTTTGCTACCAAGTTAAAATAATAGTATAATTTAGATGAATTATGGATCAGAAAAAATCATCTCGCAAGATCAATGTTTTAGCGGCTATTTTAATATTGCTGATTGGTGTTTTTGTTGGCGGTTATTTAGTTTTAAAAAGCGGCAAAATTTCCGCCGGCGAGTTGAATGAAATTCTAAAGGGCCAAACCATTGACTTGGCGCTTTGTGAGCCCAATGTTAATGATGCAACAAGCGACGCTGATAACGATGGACTTAAAGACTGGCAAGAAATCCAGCTTTATAAAACCGACTCCTGCAAACAAGATTCCGATAGCGACGGCTATTTTGACGGGGAAGAGGTGGCCTCCG
The DNA here is from genome assembly GCA_964647205.1 of uncultured Candidatus Saccharibacteria bacterium. Lineage (GTDB taxonomy): Bacteria > Patescibacteriota > Minisyncoccia > Portnoybacterales > GWB1-42-6 > CAZYIG01. The sequence goes on from CAZYIG010000001.1 coordinate 4,468, forward strand.
GCTATGACCCTGCCCAGAAAGCCCCCGGCGACGAATTGCCCGGCACAACACCAAAATCGCCCCGCCCTCTGCCCAACAATCTGACCATCGCCCTGCAACAAAAATTATCTGAACAAATCCGCCAGGATAGAATAAGCCCGCTGGACGCTGATGGGAATCTTCTCTCTTCAAGAGAGCTGGAGCAGTTTCCCGGAATTCAACAGGCTGTTTGGGAAGTAAGTCAACACAAGGATCAAATTTTTGCGCCAGATCCGATTGAACTAAACGAAATTAAAACTACAACCGACAATAGCCTCGAGTCAATTCAATTATATATCAAGAAAGTTAGTGAATGCGTTAGCTGTAATGATCAACTTTATTTAAAAATTGAAGCTCAAATTTTTCTTGATGCAATTCAAAATAATGATTTTACGGAAGCAACCAGTCAACTCCGAGAATACCAAGAGTCTTACCAAAAGTTAAAATCACTAACCGTGCCTAGCGACTTCTTGACTTTGCATATCCAAATAATGAATATTCTGTCCGGCTCAATAAAAGTTTACCAGGCGATTATTAATGTTACGTCTGATCCGCTCAAGGCTAATCTAGCGTTACAACAATATGAAGTCTTTCTGAACCAGACCATCCAGTGGGCACAAAATTTTGAAACTACTCTTAATAATCATCATTAGACCTCATGTTTGATTTATCAACCCAGATCAATACACAAAAAACTATCAGTTTTTTTGTGCTAAGCGCATTGCTGACTCAAATAATCGTCGGCGGAATTTTATTGCCCTATCAACAAGCCCAAGCTTGTGTTGATATAATCGGCGGGCCTTCTGGTATCTTAAATTTTATTGCAAATATCGGTAACTATATTTGGACCGCGGCTAAGTGGGTCTATCAGAATGCCCAAGCTGCCATTACTGCCGCATATGCGTTGTGGGAAAAATCACAGACAATTTTAAAAGAAGCTCTCAAGGTTGCTTGGAATATTTTGCGGAAAAAATTACTTGACATGATAGTCAACGATATTATCAGCTGGATTCAGGGCGGCGGGAAACCAAGATTTGTGACCGATTGGCAAAGTTTTTTAAAAAATGCGGCCGACAAGGCCGCCGGACAACTTCTTGATAAAATGAGCCTTGGTTTTTTGTGTGATAAATTTAGCCTTCAATTACGTCTTTCGCTGGCCGCTCCGCCAACTTTTGATGAGACCGCGACCTGTACTCTTTCTACCGCTATCTCCAATATTGATAACTTTATGACCGATTTTTCCAAGGGCGGCTGGAAGGGCTGGGTAACAATCTCCGAATCACAAAATAACTATATGGGCGCTTATTTTTTAGCCCTTAATAAAAAATATGAAGTTATGGCCAACGCCGCTGACGCAGCCAAAAACGAAGCTGCCTCTTCGGCCAGCTTTTTGGACGACAAAGTTTGTTCCCAAAGACAGTGCACGCCCGGCGTCGTTGAAAATTACTCTGGTTCCTCTTTGGGCTGGAAGCCAGATGAGCTAGACCAAGGTGGCGGTACCTCTTGCGAATGCGTAACTTGGGTAACTATCACACCCGGACGCGTGGCCGGCGATGCCCTTCAGCAAGCCTTGGGCGTTGATATAGCTAATCTTATTCAAGCCAAAGAATTTGCTGAATACGCTGCCGCTATTATTGACGCCGCCATAAATAGAGTCTTTAAGGAAGGTGTAGCTCTTTTTGACACCACCAAAAACGACGGAACGAGTGCCGGCAAAACCGGCCCGGGCATAAGCACGCCGGCAACCGTTTCGGCTAATATTTCAGATTATACTAGCGCTGTTACAAATGAGTCTCAAGCCCAATTGCTTATCCCGCAACAAAAACTTTTAAAAGAAAATCAGAATAAGCTCCTGCCTGAATACCAGACTAATTTAAGCATATTAAACCAAACTAAAACCGCTCAACTAAGCGGACTAGCCGTTCTTATTGACCTTTATAAAAATGGATGCGCCCTGCCCGCTGGCGTTTCGGTCAGCGATATTTCCAGCACCAGAAAGAAGCTGGTGGCTACAGGAACCGGTGAAGCAATTTTAGAAAGATCCGGCAGTAGCTATACCACAATCTCAACTACTGCCACGGTAGAGACAGATATCACCATCATAAACACCGCCATTACCAATCTTCAAAACGACATAACCAAAATAACCACGGCGATTACCGATACTGAAGATTATCAAACAAAAGCCGCCGCCTATATAACTGCCTACGAAAGCGGCAGCGGCACCCCTGCTACTATCGCTGCTAAAACAGCTATGGACACAGCCTACACCAAAGCCATTACCTCTCTTCAGGCTGCCATTCCCAGCACCTCAACCAGCCTTAAAACTCTGACTGAAAAAATAGAAGAAAAAAATAATAACATTGCTACTACAATCTCTAGCTTGATGACAAAAAGAGGTGGTGACATCGGGTGCACTTACTACTCATCTATGCTCGCCAGCCTCTACAAAACTCTCTGCACCGCTCAGGCAAATATAGCTAGCTGGCAAACCTCTTTGTCTAGCTGCCTTAATCCTTAATCAGCATTAATGATTGCTTCGCTTAAATCAAAAAAACTAATCCTGACTTTTTGCTTGGCGGTCTTAATTGCCGGGGGGATTTTTATTTTATCCGCCTCGCCGGCTCGGGCTGCCTCTTTCTGGGATGTCATGAGCAATCCCAGCCAAATTTTTTACGTTATCCTTGGGCTATCGGCTGATTTTATTCTTTATATCGCCAATTTATTTGTCCGAGTAGCAGCTACTCTACTTGAATTTGTTTTTGGTATAGAAAAATTTACTGGGGTGGCCGTCGTCACGGCCGGATGGAAAGTTTGCCGCGACATTGCCAATATCGGTTTTTCTTTAGTCCTCTTGGTAATGGCTTTTGATTCTGTCTTGCAACTAAATAAATATCCGATAAAAACCATCCTGCCACGGTTGGTCGTCGCCGCCTTGTTAATTAATTTCAGTTTGGTTTTTTGCGGCATGATTATTGATTTTTCCCAAATAATGACCCGATATTTCTATGATGCAGCCGTAGGAAGCAACACGCAAGGACTTTCAGGAGAGCTTGTTGACGCCTTAAATATTCAAAGTATCTACAAAGAACCTCCTAGTGGCTGGGGAGACAAGGTAAAAAGTGATGGCCCAGGATCCATAATCATTGGCATGCTTTTTGGCACAGTTATTTTATTAATTGCTGCTTTTAGCATCGCGGCCGCCGCTATTTATTTTATCGTCCGGATGGTCAGCTTGTGGCTCTTAATGATTTTTGCGCCCATTGCTTGGATTTCTATGATTGTACCGGGCGCGCCGGAAATTGGCGGCTACTGGAATAAATGGTGGGGTGAATTTTTAAAATGGTCATTTTTCGCGCCGGTTTATATGTTTTTTATTTATCTGGCCATTATGATGGCGAAAATGGCTCCGATTACTTCTTCTGGTGCGTCCATAGAAACAAGCCTAAGTTCGCAAACCGGCTTCCTGGCAGACGGAATCTATAAACTTCTTCAATATATCGCCATTATTATAATTTTGATTGGCGGTTTAAAATACGCTCAAAAAGCAGGCGTCGCTGGCGCGGGTGCGGTTATGAAAGCGGGGAAAGCCATAACAAATGGGGCAAAGTCATACGCGATGAATAAAACTGGAATAAGTGGGTTAAAAGAACGCTATGGAGAAGTAAAAGAAAAATATTTTACTGCCCCTATGGCCGCAAATCAGGCAAAATGGGCTACTAGATTCGGCTCAAAGAGCGCCGAAGAAAGAAATATGAAAACTCAAGCCAAAAAAATGGAAGATACGCAATCCGTCACTGATATAAAGGCGGCCGCCGACAAGGGCGACCCCAATGCCGCTTATGCTATGTCTAATATGAATTTGATTGATGGCGATACTTACAGAAATTTTAGTCAAAATAATAAAAATCAAAGAATGCAGAAAGCGCTGGATCTTAAAGTCGGCCAAAAAAGAGCTGATCTCGTTGCGATTAAAAATGCCAATGAGAAAGCTAACCCCAACACCAGCGATAAGAAGTACAAAGAAGACTATCAGAAAGAATACGACCGAATTAAAAGGCAAAATGCTGGTCAGCCCGGGTGGGATGACAAACGGATAAACCAAGAAACGCAAAATTACATTAAAGATGTTTCCATGAGAGAAGAAATTGGAAATTTTTCCGCGGAAAAATTTGCCAATCAGGATTGGGGGAAAGCAGAAAAGGATTTAGTTCCGGGGTCAACGGATAGGATAAGAACAGCCGAGGCTGCCGTTGCTGCGTATGTAGGCATGACGCCAGAAGCACAAGCTGAATTCCGAAGAAAAATCAGTTCAACTCAAAAAACGGCTCTTAATGAGTTAGCAAAATCGGCCGGATATACCTCAAGCCAAGCGCTAATTGTTTAATATCAATATGCCCACTAAAGAAACCTTAGAAGCTATAAAAAAATTCAGAGAAACTAGGCATTATTCGCCTTTCGCTGTTTTTGCCGCTAAAAATCCCGACGATGAAACCATTGAACAAGTTGAGAAAATACATGAAAAATTTTTACACCTACCAGAAATCACCCAAAATATATTAGACTCATTGCAAACCACTAACGCTATAAAAAAAATCGGCGAAGATTTTAAATTAACGCTCTGGCAAATAGCTAATATCTCCCGCGCGGTCAGGAGTTATTATTTTAAAGAATTGCCTCTAGCCAAAATCTCTTCCTACTTAATTGAAACCATGGGGACAGATCAAAATCAAGCCCAAGAAATTACGCAACGGTTAATTAAGGAAATTTTTGAAGGCAAACCACCCGATCAGTCTAGCCAAAGAAAATTGATTTATTTGCCGCTCGCCAAAGTTTTAATTGAATACCCTCAACTTAAAAAACAACTCGTTACCTCTGATTCAATCAAAACCAGAGACTCAATCAATTTAGTTTCACCTTCAATTGAAAATTGGCTTAAAGATTATCAGCAAACCGCCGGCGCCCAAAGACACGAAACAATGGAGAGAGGGGATTATCTTTTTAACAGCGCCAACACCAAAAGACTTTTGCCTTCGGAACGCGAAAAATTAGCCGCTATTATCCGGTCAGTTGACGAAAATTCCGATATTGCCGTTGACCCGGAAAAACAAATTATTGTCTTTATTTCAGCTCTGGATTCCGAAAAACCAACCAGACCAAGCGCTTTTCATTCGCAACCAGCCACCGTCAACCAACCGGCATCAACAACTACTCAAAGATCTCTCCGTCAATTGGTTCAAGAAAATAAAGAAATTTTAAATCAAGTTATTACCGCTTCGCCGCTAAAAATTGCCGATTTTGACCAGCCACTTCGCGGCACAATTAAAAATTGGCTGGCTGATTATGTAAAACAAAAGGGGAATGCCAAGCACGACCAAGCCACCAGAGAAAATTATCTTCAAAATAATGACAACGCTAAAAATTTGCCGCCCAAGGAAAAACAATTAGTTGCCGAAATTTTGAAATCATACGATGAAAATTCTATCTTGATCTATGACGAAGAGAAAAAAATAATCCTCTTAGAAAATGCCTCAAAAAATCCTTCCCAAGCTCCGGAAAAATCAGCTATGACTGCCCCCGCCGTAAACTCTTCTTCGGTCTACCGGGAACCTATTGAGCAAAAAGATGTCTCCAGCTTGGCTATTCCACCCTCAAAAATTACTTCTAAAATTGATGGCCATGTTATTAATTTAAAAGATCTTCAATAAATTTATGCGCTTTTCTATCCCTCAATTTATTGACGTTGAAGATAAAATTGTCGGGCAAGTCACCCTTAAACAATTTCTTTTTTTACTGGGCGTCGCCATTGTTATTTTTTTTCTTTGGTATATTTTTGCAATCTGGTTTGTTATTCTAATCAGCACTCCCATCATTACTCTGGCGATTGCTTTAGTTTTAGTCAAAATAGACGGCCGCCCCTTACCCGGATTTTTGAAGGCTTGGCTAAATTATCAGATGGCGCCGCGCCTCTACACTTGGAAGAAAAAGTAGAAGAAGTGCCGCTTGGCGCCACGCCCCACCAATAGCGCCGAGAAAGAATTATTTATTAATCAAATCATGAACACACCCGCTGTCCAGCAAAAAATAGAGATAGACGATATTCAAGATGGCGTCATTATTTTAAAAGATGGCTCGCTTCGGGCTATCCTAATGACTTCCTCGGTCAACTTTTCCCTTAAATCAACCGAGGAACAAGACGCTCTTATCTATAAATATCAAGGATTTTTAAATTCGCTTGATTTCCCTCTGCAAATTGTCACCATTTCCCGGACGTTAGACATCTCTGACTATCTGGAGATCATGGAGCAGAAAAAAAAAGAGCAAACAAATGAATTGCTCCGCATTCAAATTACCGAGTATCAAGATTTCGTCAAAAGTCTGGTTCAGGTGGGTAATATTATCAATCAGTCTTTCTATGTTGTCATCACTTTATTAAAAATAGAAAACAAGCAAAGCGGTTTTCTGGAAAAACTGGGATTAGGTAATAACACGACCAACCAACAGAAAATTAAGTCTCTGGATGAATTAAAAACCCAACTTTGGCAGCGAGTAGAATATATTTCTTCTGGCCTGCTGGGCGCCGGGATTAATTCCGCTCCGCTTAAGACCGAAGAGATTATCCAGCTTTTTTATCATCTTTACAATATGAACACTAAAGATAATCCGAACATCGGACCCGCCTTAGAACTCAAATAGATACCGCTTAATTTAACTTCTAGATTTAACTTAAAAAAAATAAAATGGCTTTTGATTTTCTAAAAAATTTATCCGGCAACAGTTCCGCGTCTTCTAAAGAAAAGTTTTCTCCTTTCCAGGCGCCTATCAGCACGCCATCCATCAAGGACTTGATTGCTCCATCGGCTTTAAAGATTTCCGCCAATTATGTCCAGGTTAGCGGGTATTTTGCGCGTACTCTTTTTATCTTCACCTATCCTCGGTATTTAATGACTAATTGGTTCTCGCCAGTTTTAGCAATGGACCGAGAAATGAATGTCTCTTTTTTTATCAACCCAGTTGAAACCACCTGGATAATGAACCAACTAAAAAAGAAAGTGGCTCAAGTCCAGTCACAAATTTCTGATGCTGAAAGCAAGGGTCAAGTTCGCGACCCAATGCTAGAAACGGCGCTGGGTGATATTGAAAAACTAAGAGACGACCTCTTGCAAAGCAATGAAAAATTTTTTAAACTCGGCATCTATATTACTTTATTTGGCAAGACTGAAAAAGACCTTGATGAAACAGAAAATGAAATAAAGTCTCTCATGGAAGGTAAAATGGTTTATCTAAAACCTGCTTCTTTCCAGCAAGAAGAGGGTTTTGATTCTACCTTGCCGCTCGCCAAAGACCGGTTAGAAATCAGCACCTCCATGAATACCGGCCCGGTTTCCAGTTCCTTTCCTTTTATTTCGGTCAATCTTTCCGACAATAAAGGAATTCTTTATGGCATCAACCGGCATAATAATTCCTTGATTATTTTTGACCGTTTTTCATTAGAAAATGCTAATTCCTGTGTTTTTGCCAAGTCCGGCGCTGGTAAAAGTTATCTGGTAAAATTGGAGGTATTGCGCTCTCTGATGATGGGCGCTGATGTTATTATTCTTGATCCGGAAAATGAGTACAAATATCTGACGGAAGTTATTGGCGGCACTTTTATTAAGATTTCACTTAATTCGCCTAATCATTTAAATCCTTTTGACCTGCCTATCCCGCCAAAAGGAGAACGGCCCGGAGACATTTTAAGATCCACTATCATTAATCTGGTCGGTTTAATGCGCATTATGCTGGGCGGCCTTTCCCCTGAAGAAGACGCCATTATGGACCGGGCCATCAGCGAAACTTACTCTTCCCGCGACATTACACCTGATTCTGATTTTTTTAAAAAATAACCCCGCCGTTACTCTCTGACCTCCATAATATTTTAAAAAATATGGAAGGGGCTAGTTCGCTCTCTACGCGTTTGGAAAAATTTGTTGCCGGCTCTTACGCGGAATTTTTTAACCATCAAACCAATATTGAACTTAAAAATAATCTGGTCTGTTTTTCCATGAGAGATATGGAAGAAGAGCTGCGGCCAGTGGCGATGTATGTTATTCTTCATTATATCTGGAATATCATCCGTTCTGAACTAAAAAAACGGCTGCTGATTGTGGATGAAGCTTGGGTTATGATGCGTTATGAAGATGCCGCTTCTTTCTTGTTTGGCATTGCCAAACGTTGCCGTAAATATTTTTTAGGATTGACCACCATCACTCAGGATGTTGCCGACTTTATGACTTCGCCCTATGGGAAACCAATTGTTACCAACTCTTCCATGCAGATTCTGCTCCGCCAATCGCCGGCTACCATTGAGATTTTGCAAAAAACCTTTAATCTGACCGACCAGGAAAGATATATGCTGATGGAAAGCAGTGTCGGCGAAGGCATTTTCTTTGCGGGGATGCAGCATGCCGCTATCAAGGTTATCGCTTCTTACACCGAAGACCAGATTATTACCTCTGACCCAAGGCAGTTGATAGAGATAGAAAAAGCCAAAGAAGAGCTAGCTCAAGAAGAAAAAAATAAAGAAGAAGTAGCGTAAAAATATAATATGCCGGATAATTATCAACAACAATTTAACGAAGATCGCGCTCGGCAGACCCAAGCTTCAGCGCAAGACAAAGCCAGGCAAGATAAGGCCGCTGGACAAGATAAGAAGAGGCAGTCGCCCGCCGCTCCCGCCGAACCGGTTTCTTTTCCATGGGGAATGGCTACCTTAGCCGCTGTCTTTGATTTAATTGGTCTGATTCCGCTTGTTAATTTATTTTCCGAACTTTTGGCTGGATTTATTATTAGTGTTCTGTGGCAAAAAAGCTACGCGCCAACAAGCGATCCGCTGCTTACTTTTTTTACCACTAAAATTATTGACATTTTCTCTTTTGGAATATTCCCCAGCAATATTGGCATCGTCGTTTATGCCTACGTTAAAAAGAAAGCGGCCGCTAAAATTTCTGCTAGCCCAGCACCAGCAGCGGCCAACATTAAATAGACATCATCATCTTTCACTTTAATCTTAAGCCTTTAAAAAATGCTTATAAAATATTTAAAAATATTTTTAATTGGCACCCTATTTCTGGCTCTTTTTGCTGTCAGTCTGGCCACTCAAAAATTAGCAGCCAAGGCTCAAGCAGCTGATAATAATTTTACAATAACTTGGTCTTCTAATTCTTATGTCCCTCTGGGATATGAAGGATTGGCTCTGCCAACAAGAAGCAGCCAAATCAAGGTTTTTGTCCTGCCCGTTAAAAAATTAAATGTGAACCCGGAAAAACTTACTTATCGCTGGCTATTGGATGAAGAAATTATCAACGGAGCCGGAGGACAAGGAAAATCTGTTTTTTCATTCAAGGCTACCCGGTGGGCCGACGACTACCATACCGTTCAATCTCAAGTTTTAAGCGGGGAAGACATAGTCTGGCGCGGGTTTGTGGAAATTAAGATTTCCGGCGCCGAAATTATTTTCCGGTTGCCAAACAGCGACTACGCAATAGCTGAAACTTTCAGCGCTAAAACCGGACAAACTCTGAAAATTTTCGCTGTTCCATTTTTCTTTAATACTAAAAATTTTAGTAATCTAAATTTCCAATGGAAATTAGATAGTCAAGAATTGACTAGCTCCGACAATAAAGATCTTAATATCTTTTCACTGACTATGCCCGCCGGACAGCTTGAAAAAACTTTAATAAAAAAAATAAATCTAACCATTTCTAACAAGCAAAATAACGACCAGCAAGCTTCTTCTCAAATTACTCTGGAAATTAAATAGTCACCGCTCAAAAACCGCTTGCCCGCTAAGAAATAAAAAATTATTATAATTTCTACCAATATGAACTGGCTAAAATATAGAGAAAAAAATATTATTAAAATATTCCCCGTTTTGATCTTAGCGTTTCTTTTTTGGGCTGATTATTCTCTGGCTGCCACCGCCTATACCCTAGAGATGCCCTTGCCGGGAGTTAAGACGACTTCTGACCCGGGCCAGTATATTCAAGCTCTTTTTAAGCTTAGTTTTTATCTAATCGCCTTTTTGGCGGTTGCTATGATAACCTACGGCGGAATCTTGTACATGGTCCCCAGTAAAATCTCTGAAGCCAAAGAGCGAATCTGGGGAGCGGTAATTGGTGTCATTTTTCTGCTTTGTTCCTTTTTAATTCTACAGACGATTGATCCGAATTTACTGAAGCTAAGCCCCAGTGCCTTGCCAAGCGCAGGGACAACCGGTGAGGCATATACACCGGGAGGGAAGGTATCATGTCCGACAGAAAGTTGTCCAAAGTTTCAAACTTGGGACTCAAGTACTTGCAGCTGTGTCGTTGACACTTCATATTAAATATAATTTTCTTTGTCTGTCATAAAAAATAAACTAGAAAGTTGCCAATGATTAACAAGTCTTAGACAGTTAATTCTTTGTCGAATTTCTACTACTCGGCATGACCACCAAAAAAATCTTTATTATCGTCGGCGTTTTATTCGTTTTAGCGCTGGCCTCACTGCTGGTTTATAATTTATTTTTTAAATCAACAACTCCAAGCGGAGGTGGACTAACCGAATCAGGTCTGCCAACTGGCCTGCCGGGCGAAAACGGCAATAGTGGCGGTGAACAAATAAGCGCCAGTCCAAGCGCCACTCCCGATGGTTTAGCCGCGTTAAAAATTAAGCCGATTAGCCAAGAGCAAGCCCTCGCTCCAACCATCGGAGTTGACGGCAAAACCGTTAAATATTTTTCCCGAGCCAATGGCAATATTTATGAATCAAATTTTGATGGCGGTAATTTGAAAAAAATATCCTCGGTTAATTTAAATAATTTGCTAAAGGTTCTCTGGTCGCCAGACAAAGAAAAAGTCATCAGTTTTTTTTCTGAAAAAGAAATCATCAAAAAATATTTTTATAGCTACACCAGCAATCAATCATCTCTTCTTAATGAAAAGATCGGTTCTGTTGCCTGGTCGCCGGATAGTAAAAAAATTGCCTATCATTTTATTGACCCCGGCAACGAACAAAATAATATCAGCTTATCCAACCCCGACGGCACTAACTGGAAAAATATTTTTAAAACCCGCCTAGACAATGTCATCCTTGAATGGCCGATTAAAGAGAAAATCTCCTTGCGAACGCCTCCCAGCGGTCTAGCCCAGGGCGTTCTTTATGCCATTAATTCAGAAACCGGCGACTTCTTTAAAGTGCTTAGCGATACTTCCGGTCTTTATGTTAAGTGGTCGCCCAAGGGAGATAAAATCCTCTTTTCCTCTACCGACAGCCGAGGAAAAAATCCCACCCTTAATTTAAGCGACGAAAAAGGCGCTAATTTTAAAAAATTAAACTTAGCCGGATTGGCCGATAAGTGCGTCTGGAGCAATGATGATAAAACCATCTTCTGCGCTCTCCCTCAAGAAATTTCCCAAAACGCCACTTGGCCGGATGATTATTATAAAGGCTTGGTGGTCTTAAGAGATGATATTTATAAAATAAATCTAGAAACCGAGCAGAGAACAAAAATCATCGGTTCAACCGATGAAATTAGTTATGATGCCCAGGAGCTTTTTCTTTCACCAAAAGAAGATTATCTTTTCTTCGTCAATCGCGGCAATGGATTGCTATATAGCTTAAAGACACAATAGACCAAAAAATTAGCGCGAGGTCATTTTTCCAGTAAGGAGTGTCCACTAACCCGTGAATTAAAATATAGATTATTGCCGTTGTTAAAAAAATAGTTAACAGCTGATTACTCTCCAAAGCTTCGCTTGATAGCGCTTTGGAGAGTTTTTGTTTTACTAAAATAATATTTTTAAAATAGTTCACCAGCAGAACCAAAAAGCCGATTAATCCCAAAAGCCCACCCTGCAGCCACCAGGCGAAAAATAAATTATGAGGCTGAGGCACTGCCCATTCTAGATAGGGGACAGAAAAGAATGATTGATAGTCAAGATAATATTTTTGAAACAGTCCCGGCCCGATGCCAAAAAGCCAATGCGACTCTAAAATCTTGCCGGCAGCCTGCCAAACCATTATTCTTGACTGCCATGATGACCGGTCAAATTTTAGTAAATTAGCCAGTTTTTCGCTGTCATTTTGCCAGCAACTAATCGCTAAAAAAAGAATAAATACCAATAAACCAATAATTATAATCTTTTTCTTTTCCACCGGGTCCGTTCGGAAAGCCAAAAACAAGACCACCACTATCGCGCCCAGGACTCCCAGCCAGGCGCCATAAGAAAAAGTAAAATATAAAGCTAAGCCCAATATTAAAATTACCAACGCGGAGGATATCTTTTGTTTTTTATCTTCTCTGGTAAAAAAGCCCCGCCAAGCTAAAATAAATCCCGGCGCCAAATACATGGCCAGATGATTAGGGGAAAAATACCAACCACTCAAGCGGCCGTCAAAAGTTAGCTGGTCAAATAATTTATAGACCAAACTGGCTATTGCCACCAAAACCACTCCCGCCACGAGACCAAAAACTACTTCTTTGAGTTCTTTCTTGCTCTTAATAATTTCCGCTAGTATTAAGCTAAAAATTATTGGCTCCAGAACCCAAGCCTTAAAAATTCCTGCTCCGGGACGCCAATCAATTGATAAAATCGTTGAGATTAATACACCAGATAAAATCAAAACCAGAGCCACAAGATAGCCAGAACCAAAAAGACCTAAAAGCCTGTTGAAAATTTCTCTGAAATTAGCTCTTTCTTTTATCTTTTTGGCTGCCCAGCACAAAAAGAAAGCCAGCAGAAAAAGCTCTAAAATAGTTATCGGCCAATTATTGATTTTTAATAAATAGGCTGGCGCCAGAAATAAAATCACCGCCGCCGAATAGACTGGCTTGCGCCAACACAAAAAACCAAAAGAAATTAAAATTAAAAATAAAAAAAATAATTGCCAAGCGCCTTCAATTATTAGAAACATCTTTTTTAAAATTAAACAGTAAGCCTAAATATATCATTAAAAAAGCCAGCACCGTCGGGTTAAAAATAGCGGTTTCAAAAAAAGAATGAACCGAAAAATAAATAAGTGAGCCGGCCACCCCAAGGGCCAAAACCGGATTTTGCTTGCTATTGTGCCAGGCGGTCATCAAAGAAGTAAAAATTAAAATAAACCAAGACAATAATCCAAAAATTCCCAGCTCAACCAATAAGTCTAAATATAAATTATGGCTAGTCATTGCATTACGATAATCTTGGGCAAAGCCCATACTAAAAGAATAATTACCCAAGCCAACTCCCAGCAGTAAATTATCCTTAGCCAGACTAAAAGAATCTTGCCAAATTGAAAGACGGCCAAGATTAGAACCGTCCTCTAATGAGAAGATAGAAGAAAACCGCCCCATAATTGGCGAGAAGAAGATGCCTGCCACTATTAATAATAAAAAAACGGCGACTAAAAGCTTCCTGTCTTTCTGGGTTAAAAAGTTTCTAATTGCAACCAGAAAAAAAGCGACGCTGACTAAAACTCCTAGATAAGCCCCTCGTGAAAAAGTTAAAAAAATTGTCAGCCCAATTAATAAACAAGCTGCTCCGGTTGTTTTTTTATATTTTTCCTCAAAGAAAAAGAGAGCGAGACAAAAAGGCAAGGCCATCCCCAAATAAAAAGCCATCATATGCGGATCGGGAAATAGACCGACCACCCGAAAAAAAACCTGACCAGAAATTTCAACCAGCCAGCTATTATTAGCTTGTATTAGTTTGGCCAAAGAAGCGCCGGAAAAAAGAGGAGTAATGGAGGATAGCCAAAGAGCCATCAGGGCTTCTCTTTTAAAAATAAACTGGGCTAAAAATTGGCCCAAACCCACAATGGCCGAGATTGAGGCGCTAAGTGCTATTACCCGAATAATATCTCGGCCTTTTTTCTTATTATCAATAAAATAAGCTGTCAAAAAATAAAGCGGCAGCCAAGAAAACAAAAACAAAATTTTCCTGATCGCCCAAACTTGCTCATTTGCCACTAAAAAAGAAATAGCCACTAAGCTAAAAAACAAAACAAGAGAGAGACTAATTTTATTTTTAAAAAAATCTCTAAAATCACCGCCAACTAAAAAATATTTTAAAATCATAATTAAGAAAAAAATTACCACCAAAACCCGGCCGGAAATAAGATCAATATCCAAAGAGGGATTTAAGGCTACTTGGAAGGGGAGGCAGGCAATTAAAAGGAAAAAGGCCGCCGCTGGTTTTCGCCAAACCAAAAAAACAAAAACAAAAAAAAGCGAAACTGCGAGGGTTGCCGAGGGAGAGAAAAATGTGGTTGCGCCAAAAATTACGGCCAGTACTCCGGTTAAAAGAAAAAAACTTTGTTTAAACGAATGAGTTTTCATCCTTTCTTTTTATCAATAATAAAAATTCATTCCAATTAATTCCGCCAGTTAAAAATAAAATTAAAAAATAAACAACCGCCCCGAATATTATTAAAATAAACAAGTTTAATCCGCTAAAAAACCACAAAAAACCGCTCATTACCAACGCAGCGACTAGGCCCTTGCCCCCAACTTTTAATGATGGCTTTATTTTTATCTGCTGATAAATAACTCTGGCCATTAAAATCGCCACCATAAACTCTGTCAATAAAGAGGCCCAGGCAACCGCTAAATAAGAATAGCGGGGAATAAAAACAAGATTAATCGCTAGATTAAAAATAGCGCCCAAACCAGAAATTATTAACATTTTTTTCTGCTGATTAAGAGAAATTAAAGAATAAGAGAATAGCGTGCTTAAAAAAATAGCCCCCACTGCAAACATTAGAATCTGCAACACCGAACGGGCCTCAAAATATCCCTGGCCGCCAAGCAACAAGATTATCGGCCCAGCCAGCATATATGACCCCAGAATCAATGGCCAGACGAATATCAATAAGATGTCCATGCTTCGTTGAAATATTTGTTTAAATCGCTCCGTGTTGTCAGCCGCTCCCGAAAGAAGCGGCATGATGAGGCCAACAAACATAGCCGGAAAAAAGATTAAACCCTCCAGCACTTTAAAGGCTAAACGGAAAACACCAACATCAGCAGCTGGTTTTAAGACGGAAAGAAGAAGAGAACCAAAAGAGAAATAAACCATAACTAAAAGATTTGAAATAGCCAATGGGTAACTTTGCTTCAAAATTCCTCGCCAAAAAGGAAAATCAAAGCTAAGGCTCACTTTAATATAGCGGCCAACTAGGAAGAAAATTAAAGAAAAATTAATTAGCGAACTGAAAGATAGAGCCGCCACTAGTGGCAGAAATCCTAGATCATTTTTAATAAACAGAACAGTTAAAAAAAGTTGCGTCGCTCGGCCAGCTAATTCCGCTATCGCAATCTTGTCCATTCTTAAATACTTTTGAAAAACACCAACCAAAACTTGCCCGCCGGACAAAAACCAAAAGCCAAACATTCCCAATAATATTCCCCAACGAACCTGAGTGGAGTAGGGAAGAAAAAAACTTAATAGCGGCGCCATCAAAAAAACAAAAAGGCTAAAAATTAGCCTTAAGGTAAAAATATTACTCGCAATCTTTTTTTCGTCCGCTCCCGGCCGGGATATTTCCCTAACCATTATTTGATAAAAACCAAATTCCGCTACTACTGTAAATATTCCACCGAGCGTCATGATGATGTTGTATTCACCCCATAGCGTCTTGTCAAAATAACGAGTCATCATGCCAACAATCAAAAGCGCGACAACCGTACCGATAACCCTTAAAAAAGCGGAAACAATTGTATTCAATGCTATCTTTTTAGCCAACATGGCTGATTGATATGCTACTTAACTGGCTTAATAACTATCCGCCTAGTTTCTCCTTCGCCTTCAGAATCGGTTTCAACACCATTAAAATTAGCCAATGCCATATGAACAATCCGCCGTTCATAGGCATTCATTGGAGCCAATAAATGAGGAGTCTGGCGCCGGACCACCTCATCGGCTAAAGAAAGGGCCACTTCTTTTAATTCTTCTAACCTATTCCTTTGATAATCATTAATGTCAATTGTAAAATTACCCATCGCTAATTGCCGGCTGGTCATCGCTCGCAAAAGATGCTGCAGAGCCATTAGATTTTCACCATTGCGTCCGATCAGATAACGGGCTTGATCATTTTTTATATTAATTCTAATGAGATTTTCTTGTTGCTCGTCAATTATAACATCTCCCTCAAAACCAATTATCTGTAAAATTTCTTCAATACTTTTTTTAATTTTTGCTAAATTGTTCTCGGCCATTTTTTTTTAAGATTAAATACTGTTGAATAATTCCGAATAAAGTTATCACCACCCAATAAAGAGTCAGTCCGGCCGGCAATTTCCAAGATATAAAAACGGTGAACAAGGGCATAAAATAAAGCATCTGCTTGTTTAAGATAGAGCTAAAGTCACCCTCTTTTGAAATATTAATCTTAGAATTCGTCATCATTTTTGATTGGAAATAAGTGAAAATGCCGGCCAAAATAGCCAGGACATAGTTGGCGTGAGATAAATCTATCATTCCCAAAAACATTATATTTATATTTTCTGGTTTTTGAACAAAAGAATAAAGGCCACTTAATTTATTGGGATCTAGGCCCGCTAAAAAAACCTGGTATAAAGCAAACAGAACCGGAAGTTGAATTAGTAACGGCAAGCAACCAGCCGCTGGATTAATATTATTTTTTTTATAAAGCTCCATTAAGGCTTGCGACTGTTTAACCTTATCTCCTTTTTGTTTTTCTTGAATCTCCTTAATTTGTGGTTGCAACTTTGACAGAGCGGCCTGAGAAACAATCGCCTTTTGATTTAAGGGATATAAAATCAACCTGATAATAATGGTAAATAAAACAATCGCGATTCCTAGGTCGTGAATCGGTAAAATATTATATAAAAAAATCAGTCCGTTAAACAACGGCTGATAAAAAAAAGTATGGAAGATTGAAAAGATAAAGCTCATATTTTATATTAGAGAATCTATTCCTCCGGTGTGCCATGGATGACACTTTAAAATTCTTCTGCCCCCGAGACTCACTCCTTTAAAAAACCCGTATTTTACTATAGCCTGTTTGGCGTATTCAGAGCAAGAAGGAATAAAACGGCAAGTTGGTCGATTCTTTCTTAGCCAACCCGACTCGGGAGATAAAATCAATTGATAGATATTTATTAAAAAAACGGCTATTTTTTTCATTTTTTGCTTTTATCTTAGATATAGCTTATTTTTAATAAAAAGAGCCATCAGCTCTTTTTCTAATTTTAAGTATTCTTTGCCCCGGGCAAAATGTTTAAAAATTATAACTACGTCCACTCCCGTTTTTATTTTTTCTAAATTTAATCTAATAATTTCATTAATTTGCCGCCTCAATCTATTTCTGTCTGTAGCCCTAGCTGAAACCTTGGCGCTGATGATAAAGCCAAACCGAGTAAAAGATAGGTCGTTTGGCGTTTGCTTTAAAATAAAAAATTCTCCGCCAGAAGCTTGGCCAGAACCAAGAACTCGCTCAAAGTCTTTCCTTTTTTTTAACCGAAAAATACTAGGTAGCATAAAAGATTAAACGGTCAATTTTTGCCTGCCCTTTTGTCTTCTTTTACGAATAACTCGCTGACCATATTTTGTCCTTTGCCTGACCAAAAAACCGTGAGTCCTTTTCCTTTTTCTTTTTTTAGGTTGGTAGGTTACACTCATTGTTGTTTTCTTACTTTTTACTTTTCTAGTATAATATCTTAAGCGTTAAAAGTCAATTTTAAATACCCCCGACTACCAACCTTATTTTCTTAAAAAAATTAATCCACAGCCAATCCACAGCTTATCCACAAAACAGTAACCTTTCCTCTCTTTTCTTTACGTTTTTTTACTTTCTATGCTATGTTATAATCGTTACCAAGGGAGGGAGAAGGTCCTCTAATTAAAAATATTTCATGAATAACGATCAACTTTGGCAAGCCGCCCTCGGAGAAATCGAGTTAAATATTTCCCGGGCAAATTTTATTACTTGGTTTCGTGATACTTGTATTTTAAAAAGCAAAGACGGCTTGGTTACTGTTGGTGTTCCTAATGGTTTCAGTAAAGAATGGCTTGAAAATAAATACAACAAACTTATTCTTCGGTCTTTAAGAAATCTCTTCGGCGAGATAAAGGAATTAAAGTTTATTATCAACCAAACTGTTCCTCGCCAAGTTATCACTTCATCTATAGAACACTTGCCCTTATCCAAAAAAGATGGAAGTAATTCGTCCGCTCAATCGTTTCAAGAGCTTGAAACCGATAAAGAAACTAATCTCAATCCTAAATATACTTTTGAAAATTTTATAATTGGATCTTTCAATGAGCTGGCTCAAGCCGCCGCTCGGGCAATCGTGAATAACCCCGGCGAAGTTTATAATCCACTTTTTATCTATGGGGGGGTGGGCCTTGGCAAAACCCACCTTTTACAAGCAATCGGCAATGAGGTTATCAAAAAATATAACAAAAAGAAAAAAGTAAAATATATTAGTTCGGAAAAATTTACCTCTGAACTTGTTAGCTCTCTCCATAATAATAGCATTGAAAAATTTAAAGAAGACTACCGCCAGATAGATGTTCTTATAATTGATGATATCCAGTTTTTGGCCGGCAAAGAAAAAACTCAAGAAGAATTTTTTCATACCTTTAACTTCCTTTATCAAAAGAATAAACAAGTAATTTTAAGTTCAGACAGGCCGCCCCGATCGATTGCCACCCTAGAAGAAAGGCTCCGTTCCCGGTTTGAAGGCGGTATGATTGCTGATATTTCCCAACCCGACATGGAAACCCGCTTGGCTATTCTAAAGAGAAAATGTGAAGAGAAAAAAATAATTATTGCCGACGATGTTTTAAGTTATATTGCCACTAATATTCAGCGGAATATCCGAGAATTAGAAGGGGCCCTGAATAGAATTATTGCCGCTAACAATCTTTCTAACGCTTCACCAGATATTAATAAAATAGCCAAAATACTTAATGATATTATCAATACTCCCAAGCGGATAACCACCTATAAAAACATCATCCAATCAGTTGCTGAATTCTATGATATTAATACCAGCGACTTAATAAATCGTTGCCGCCGCAAAGAGGTCGTTTATCCAAGGCAAGTTGCTATGTTTTTAATGCGGGATGAATTAAAAAAATCTTTTCCCTTTATCGGTGAAAAGCTTGGCGGCCGCGATCATACCACTGTTATGTACGCCTGTGAAAAATTGCATAAGGAATTAGAAAAAAACGAAACACTCCAACAAGAATTAAGCCTTATTAAAGAAAGAATGTATAGTAAAAATTAGTTAATAAACTGTTTATAAGTATGTTTATAAAAACTGATTAACTGGTTAATAAAAAAACACAAACTAATTAACCTAAAAATATAAACACTTAATCAATTAATTATTAACAACTTACCACTTCAAAAAAATAGCAACTGAATTCAAAAGAATCACTTTTCCACAAAATAACCATTTCTTGATAATAATTATTCTACTTATTTAATAAATTATATATATTATGAAAATTGTCTGTCTACAAGAAAATTTTAAAAGGGGTCTAAATATTACCCAAAATATTATTGGGAAAAATTTAACTTTGCCTATTTT
>CAZYIG010000002.1:0-6657 GCA_964647205.1 uncultured Candidatus Saccharibacteria bacterium
AAATAAAGAAATAAAAATAGTAAAAATAATTTAGTAAGGTTTGAAAAATATAATAAAAAACAGAAAAGAGGGATTGACGAGGTAGCCGAAATGGGCTGTGGATAACTTAAGGGGGAGGTGGACAACTCGCTAGATAGGACGTCGCACAAGATTCCTTTTGCGACATGATGAGCCTAATGAAAAGGGGTCTTCTCCACAGACCCCTCACCTGTTGATAATTATAAAAAGTGTCAAAAAGTATTAGAACGTTGGAGTTTTATTGAATAGATTCTTGAAGAATATTTTTATATTTTCTATCAAATTGGCCGCAACTTTTTTTATCTCTCCCACCGCGCCTTGGACATACCTTTGAATCCCTTGCTTGGTGTCATTAATCTCTTTGTCAATCTGGCGACTGATTTCGTCTTGGGTGGCCTTTTTGACCTGGTCGGTAGCACCCTCAAGGCCTTCTTCGGCCTTATTTTGGATATTATTCATTAACTTTTGGGCCTCTTTTTGAAGCTTACCCTCTTTCAGCCATTCATTGATAAGCGGATCTAACGGTGACATCGGTAGCTCAATTTTAGTGCTGGAGGCTGATTGACTCGGTTCGGCCAATGGAAGGACTTCCTGGGCTAGAATAGAGCCCTTGGGAGCGAAAACTGCAAGTCCGCCTAGGGCGGAGAAGGTTAAAACAAGAGCTAGTTTACGCATATTATTATTTGGGGCCATTATTACTTATTATGTCGTACAATATATAGACTATGTTAATAAAATATGGTTTGTGTCTTTAGGGTTTGTAAATAAATACGATTTTATGCCTAGCTTGTTAGCAGTCTGGATATTTTTTTCCGAATCATCAAAATAAGCGCACTCTTCCGCCTGGAGATTATTTTCGATCAAAATATTCTGCCAGCAGCGCGGGTCGGGTTTGATAAAGCTGGTTTGCCAAGAATAATAAACTTTCTCAAAAAGCTCTTTGAGCCAAGGAAAATTATCATCGTAGTATTTTGCTCTCTCGGCGAAGTTATTTGAGAGGATAAAAAGCCTAGTCCCCTGCTGTTTTAAATCTTTGGCAAGGGTAATCATTTCCTCATTGGCTTTTTCCGCGCCGAACCAATAATCAAAAAATTCTTTTTCATTTAATTTCACGCCCCATTTTTCCAGGTATGGTTGCCAATAAGTAAAGTCAGGACCGGCATTGGGCTGGCGGACTTTATCCATTATCTCTTTGAGCGCCGGCAGAAAGTCTGTTTCAGACACGCCAAAATCATCACGAAAACGATTGCTCAATTTTGGACTTTGGATGAATATTCCGTTGAGGTCAAAGATGATGGCTTTGGGCATAATTTTGGGCGGCTATTGACATCATATCCCGTTTTGTTAAAATATAGGTACATTTGGCAGTAGTGTCAGATGACATCAATTGCGGGACCCCGCGCCGAAAGGCGTGGGGTTCTTCGCTTTTTGGTTTACTCGCATTATTTCATTTCTAAAGTCGGCGATATCAAAATATGAATGGCAAGCGGGCGGTAGTTCCTTAGCCACAAATCCGCTACGCGAAAAAACCAGGGTCTTTTTTCCGTGGCCGCGCAAAAATTTTAATAAATACGCAAAATCGCAGTCACCGGAAAACAGAATGAAAGTAGCGTATTTTTCCATATAAAAAGTCGCGTCAGTTGCTATTTCAACATCAAAATTGGCTTTGCGGTGTGGATGATCTTTTGTGTGGTCAAGATACTGTTTTAGCGGTTTTGTATTCAAAATAAATTTTAATCCTTTTCGCAGAAAAAAGAGAAAATTAAAATGGCTTTTTGATTCAAAGTCAGCGGAGTAGAAACGGACATCTTTTAAGTCGCTGATGTTTTTAAAGAAAGCTTTTAATTTTGTGTAATCAACCGACCAGCGTAATTCGTTCGCGGTAAAACTCTTTAAGTCGTCGGGAATATCCTTGGGGTTAACCCACATATTTTTAACCGATTGCTCCAAATTAGCAGCATCAATATAAACAGCCGTTTTGCCCCTTATAGTCGATTTTAATTTTGTAACAAATTCATTTTGCATGTTGGTCACTTAATTTCGGGCTTTGGATAAATATTCCGTTGAGGTCAAGGATGATAGCTTTGAATGGCATAAAAAAAGTTTTTTAACTGGATCCGATATAGCAATATTTTTATTATTTTAACAAAAAAAGCGCAAAGTGAATTGCGCTTTTTAGACGAATTCGATTCTTAACTCTTTGTTCAGTGCTTCCGCGATTTTTTGAAGAGTATCGGTGGTGAAGTTTTGGTTACCAGCTTCCATTCTCGCCACGTTACTTTGGGTGGTTCCAATTTTTTTGGCCAGTTGGCCTTGTGATAAACCCCGGGCTTTTCTTAATTGATGCACAGCAAAAGCCACCTCTAATTGTTTTCCGTAATAATCATACCACTTTTTGAATTCAGGATTTTTTAGCTCTTTTTGAAGATCTTTATCAAAATCAGTAAGATTGGAATTTTTTTTGTTGAGTTTATTATTCATAGGCTTTTGGATTTTTTATAACGGTATAGTAATACTCTCTTGCTTTTTCGATTTCTATTGTTGGTGTTTTTGGCGTTTTCTTTTGAAAAGCGTGGAGAAAAATAATATTCTTTTTAATAAAGGTAAAATAAAAAATACGATGATGATTTTTAGCAAAATCAACGATTAGCTCTCGGATTTTACCGTCTATGTGTTTTGAGAACGGTTCGCTCAAATATCCCTCGCTTGCTCGTAGAAGCTCTATGTATTTATAAATCTTGGCTCGATCTTTTGGGGGTATCGATTTAAGGTATATTCTTACCGGTTTTTTACCGCTAATTGAATCTATGTAATATTTTACCTTATATTCATTGATTTCATTATATATCATATATGATATATGTCAAGCGCTTGGCTTAATTTAATATTTTAATAGAAAGGCGTTGATAATTAAACAGTGGCATGTTCCCTATCGGGTAGGTTAATTAAATTTTTTATCTTGCTTTTATCATAATCCGTTATAAAAAAGTGTCAATAAAAAATAATAAAAAAAAGCCGACTTGCGGTCGGCTCGGGGTAAGTTAATTAGTTAATATAAGCGCCTGCTTCTATTCGATTGATAGTTGTATTTTGGCGACCAGAAATAAAATGTCAGCGCCAGCCAAAGTATAAACAACAGAAATTGAATGGGACCGCCGATATAGATGGCAAGGCCGGCCAGAAATAAATTTGCCCAGAAACCATTAGGTTCAAATAAGTATTTTGCCAGCAAATAGCCTTCTGTCGGGGCAAAACAAATAACGCTGACGAATAAAAAGCCCAGTAATTTGTTTATAAAATTCTTTATTTTTTTCATGACCCCCTCCTTATGAAATAGAATTTTATTTTTTCCAGACTTGATACAGGAGATTAATTCCCAAAAGTAGCAAGGCGCTAGGCAAGACAAAAGCCATTACAATGTGTGCGGGCTCTTTCAACGGAGAACTCTCCCACCTCGCTACCCAGACGCAAGCTGCCAGAGGAAAGGGCACAATAATGGCAACTAAAATGGAACGCAGAATTTTTTGTCCAAAGGATAAATCTTTCATGTCCCCTCCCCTTTCTTATCTTAGTTTAAGAGTTACGGAATTGTTAAAGAATAGATTAGCGTAGCATTTTTTAGAGTAGCTGTCCAGAAATAAAATAATAATTATTTTACCTGAAAAGAAGCCAGAAAGTTAAGGTAGTCTGGCCAAAAACTATTTTTAGCGGTTTCGTCCGGGTAGCGAAATCGGAGAGTATAAAATAAACCATTTTTGATAAAAATGGTTTGGGTGGCCATTGTTCCTTCATAGCTGTAGTTGTATTGAATAGCTGCTTGACCATCAACAATTGCAGAAATTTTATTTTGAGCAAGCTGTTTAACTAGCGGCGACTCATTATTAAATTGTTCATCAATATTTGTTTTGTCAGTCTCAACTGCGTGTATCCAAAATTCAGCGCCAGATTCCATTACAGGATAGCCGTCAGAAATTTTATAATCTAGGGTCCTGACAGAAACATCTTCGTATTTTTGTTTAGCGCCAGGTGGAATGGGATGGACTATCTCCTGCCAATTTGCCGGAAAACGAAAAGTATAGCCGAGCACTGCATGGGTGAAGTTTTGTGTGCTGGCGGTTGTGGGGGTTGATCCGGCATTATTTAATGAGGTTGACTGCGGTTGGTTTGGCGCTAGTGAAAAGAAAGCTTGATAGCAAAAATAAAAACCAATCAAAACTAGCAGAGAAATAAATAGATAAATGACGATTTTCATAAATGATGTTTAGTTAAAAATTTTATAGATATAACAAAGGATTTAATGGTCCGCCCAGTGGCGTTGGATAACCGTAGCGATTAGCTTCAATTTTGAAAGTGTTGGTGGCGTAGACCGTAAAATGCAAATGCGAGCCGGTGGAATAACCGGTAGAACCGCCATAACCGATAAGCTCGCCAGCTTTGACATTTTGTCCAATAGAGACACTCTGCACAGAAAGATGAGCGTATAAAGTGGTTAAACCATTATCATGCTTGATGGCTATCCATTTACCGTAAGCGTAGCGCCCCATATTGGCAATGCCTGAAACTGTACCATCTCTGGCCGCAACCACTTTATCTCCGGTGTCCAGGTCAATGTCAATGCCGTTATGGAATCCCCCGTTGCCACGACCTTCGTTGCAAGCCGGATAGGAATTGCGGGCAAAACTGGAAACAATACAGCCATAGGCTTGAGTCATCGTGCCTTGGAACGGCCAAAGGAACGTTCCTTTTCCGCCGGTAATAGAGTTTTGATTTATAGCCATGATCAATCTTTGCTCGGCGATAAAGATTTCGTTCTCAATCTGTTTTTGCTGTTTTTCCAGAACGGTAAGAGTTGCTTGGTATTGTTTCTCCTGATTTTTGCTAGTAGTAAGCAAAGTTTGTTGCTCGTCTTTTTCATTGTCTAAAACCAAACTTTTTCCTCGTAAATCTTTTTTTAGGTTCTCCAACGCGGCTTTTTGTTCTTCCGATTCGGCTTTTTGTTCTTCCATTTGAGCCTTTAAATTTTTAATGCTGGTTAATTTTTGCTGGACACCTTCCTGAAGATTAGCAGCATATTGAGCTTGGCTTAAAAAATCAGAAAAATTTGTGTTACTTAAAATTAATTCAATGGGACTATTTTGGTCATATTCATAAATTTGTTGCAGAATTTGACTGATATTGTTTTTTTGTTTTTCTAATTCAATATTTTGGGTAGCAATGTCAGATGTTAAGCCGGATATTTTTAACGAGGTTTGGGAAATTTTTGTCTGAGTTAGAATAATTTCGGTCTCAAGTTTTTTTATTTGAGCCGTCATTTTAGTAATCTGATTTTTTAACGTATTGCTTTGGCTTTTGGTATTATTGACCAATTCTTTGTATTGACTGATCTGTTTTTCCAATTCTTGAATTTGTGCTTGTTTTTGATTTATTTCATTTTGCAAGTCATCGGTTAGGGCCGCGTTGGTTGGCCAACTAAAAAAAAGCAAGCTAAAAATAGCTGCCCCCAAGACAATATTTTTTAACGGATTTCTATATGACATTTTTTTATAGCTTTTATAATAAGCTAATGGCCATTTCTATTCTGGCAAGAGTTTCTTTCTTGCCAAATATTTCAATAATATCAAATGGTGGCGGTGAATTTTTTTGTCCAGACAAGGCTACCCGCAATGGCCAAAGCAATTCTCCCTTGTTTTTCCAATTAGCTGTTTCTGCCAGCAAAATCTGAGTAATATTTTCTTTGTTAAAATCTTTGTCGTCTATGTTTGAAATAATCTCTTTAGAATTCCTTAATGATTTTTTTATTTCTTCGTCAGTCATCTCTTTCCATTTTAACAGATTTTTGTCGTATGGTATTGCTTCAAAAAAGAACTTCAGACTTTCGGCCATATCAAGCAGGTTGCTGGAGCGCTCTTTCTCTAAGTTTAGCATCTTTTTGATTTGCTCGTCACTAAAAGCATTGTTTTCTGGCAAATATGGCCGGAATTTTTCTAAGAGTTCATTTTCCGGTAATTGGCGGAGATAATGGCTATTATACCAATTGAGTTTTTCAATATTGAATACCGCGCCGGCTTTGTGAACTTTTTCTAATTTAAAATCTTGAAGCAGCTCTGTCATTGAATATATTTCTTTTTCCTTGCCCGCCGAAGCTTTAGCGGAGGAGGGGGTGCCTGGGTTCCAGCCCAAAAAGGCTAGGTAATTAACCAAGGCTTCTGGCAAGTAGCCCTTTTTTATGTAATCCCCTGCCGCGACATCGCCTTTTCGCTTGCTCATTTTTGTTTTATCGGTATTAAGCAATAATGGCAGATGTGCAAAAGCTGGCACCTCCCAGCCAAAATATTCATAAAGCAAAATATGTTTTGGCGTTGATGGCAGCCATTCTTCACTGCGTGTGATGTGGGAGATTTTCATTAAATAATCATCGATGACTACTGCCAAGTGATATGTCGGATAACCATCAGATTTTTGTAATACCTGATCATCTAAATCATCAGATTTATATGTCACTTTCCCACGAATAATATCGTTTATTTCAATAATTCGACCATTGGGAATTTTCATTCGAATGACATGTGGTTGATTTTGTTCTAATTTAATCTTTATGTCTTCTTTGGATAGAGATAGGCAGCGGCGGTCATATTTGGG
>CAZYIG010000002.1:6757-20774 GCA_964647205.1 uncultured Candidatus Saccharibacteria bacterium
AAAATTTCTTGCGCAATGAGGCGGGCCGCATCTGGTGGATTAAATTTTTTAGCATGGTCGCTCATTTTTTTAAGTAAATCAGTATTGTCCAGCAAATTAAATATCAGATCTTGAAAAAGATGAGGGGTTAAATTCATCTGATCAATAATCATAGCTGAACCGCTTTCGGCGTAAGACATGGCATTTTTTAGTTGATGATCGGCAGCGGAATTTGGCAGCGGAATCAGAATGCTCGGTTTGCCCAGCGTTGCAATTTCGGCAATAGTGCCGGCGCCAGCCCGGGAAATTACTAAATTAGCGGCGGCATAGGCTTGCTTCATTTGATTTTCATCTAAAAAAGGAAAAAGAAAATAACCTTGAGGTTGCCTGCCTTCCATATCTTTTTTTATCTCTTCATAATTATTACTGCCGCACTGATGAATAATTTCGCACCGAGAAATCAACAATGGCAGAGAACTTGAGATAACATCATTAATTATTTTTGCTCCTTGGCTGCCGCCCAGAACGAGAAGGACTAATTTTAAACCGCTAAGTCCAAATATTTTTTTAGCTTCTTCCAGAGTTCCATTCAGAAGTTCGAGGCGGACGGGATTACCGGTCAGCGCCAGCTTATTTTTTTTCTTACTGGAAAAAAATTGGGCACTTTCCGGAAACGAAATAGCAATTTTTTGAGCCAGAGCAGAGCAAATTTTATTAGCCAGACCCGGAATAATGTCTGATTCATGAATGACGACCGGAATTCTGAATATCCAGGCGGCGATTACTACTGGCACACTGCCATAGCCGCCCTTGCTAAAAATGACGTTGGGCATAAAAAAGAACAAGTGCCAGAGTGCTTGAATTATACCGACGGGAATTTTAAAAATATCAAAAATATTCTGCAATGAAGCATAACGGCGTAATTTTCCGGCCATAATAATACGATGCTGGGCGTTTTCTTGAATTAATAGTTCTTCGCCGATTGTTTCCGGACCGATAAACATAAATTCAACTCCTGCTCCTTCGCCAATAGGTATTTTATAGATATTTTGCTGGACTATTTTTTTAATTTCTCGGACAACGGCTAGAATAGGAAAAAGATGACCCCCGCTTCCGCCGCCGGTTAAGGCAATTCTCATGGATAATTAAAAATTAAAAAATCAAAGTGCAAAATCGGCACGAAGTGTCGTCCTGAGGGTAAAGCCCGAAGGATCTAGATCCTTCGCTTCGCTCAGGATGACAAATTCTTTGTCATTTTACATTGTCACGCCCAGTGAAATTCGCTTCGCGACCATTTCACGGGGTCAATTTTCAATTTTGAGATTTACATTTTGAACTATATTCTGTTTATATTCTACTTTGTTTGGAGATATTTAGCAAAATTCCCATTCCAATCAAAGAGATGGCTAGTGAGGATCCGCCTAGTGAAATAAAAGGCAAGGTAATTCCGGTCAGGGGCAAAAGACCGCAAATAGCTGTGATATTAATCATGGCTTGAACAATGATCCAACCAGTCAAGCCGCCGGCTAGAAGTTTAGTAAATTCATCTGGGGCTCCCTGGGCAATTTTAAAACCGCGAAAAGCAAAAATTAAGAACAGCATTAAAAGACATAATAGGCCGATAAAACCTAATTCTTCACCAATAACTGCAACGATTGAGTCCGAAGCTGGTTCTGGCAGGTAACGAAATTTTTGTAATCCTTGCCCAAGACCTAGGCCAAAAATTCCACCCGAACCGATAGCCAACAAGGCTTGGTTCATCTGATAGCCGATGCCCAAAGGATCAAGTTCTGGGTTTTGGAAAACTTGCAAACGTTGGGCCGCGTGAGGCATTTTTTTTATTAGCAATAAAAAAAGACCCGCTGTTCCGGCGCCAATTAATCCTAAGTGAGAAAGTCTAGCCCCAGCTAAAATAAAGATGATTAACGAGGTAAAACCAATAACACCCAACGTTCCAATATCTGGTTCCTTAATAATTAAGAAGCCAACCAGTCCCACTAAAAAAACAAAAGGAATAAGGCCTTCGGAAAAATTTTTTACTGCTTTACCCTTGCTTGCTAGCCAAGCAGAAAGATAAAGAATAAAGGATAATTTTAAAAATTCTGACGGCTGAATAACAATTCCTCCCAAATTAATCCAGCGACTGGCGCCTCCATGCTCTACACCAATTCCAGGAACAAGAACTAAAGTTAAAGCGATAACTGTCAGGGCAAAAAATAAGAAAGAAATTTTTTTTAGGTAGCGCAGAGGGAAAAAATAAGCAATAAGACCTAAAATGATTCCCGGTAGAAGACCTTTCAATAATTGGCTTTTTAAAAAATAATAACTTTCATGATAGTTTTCTTGAGAAAGGCTAACACTAGCTGAGGAAACCATAATCAAACCAAAAACAACTAAGATTCCAATGACGGCAAGAAGAATGTAATCTGGTTTATTGGTTAGCCTCATTGTTTAATGTGATTTTAAAATTTTCAAGCACCAATTTTCAATTTACAATGAATTTTCAATAATCAATGACTAAATTTTCAAACGCTTGAAAATTGAAAATTAAATCATTCATTGAAAATTGAGATTTGTCGCCCTGCGGGTGACCACCCGAAGGGTGGAAAATTGAAAATTATTTTAATGACGCCACTGCTTTATTGAATTTTTCGCCGCGGTCAAATTCATGTTCAAATAGACCAAAGCTGGCGCAACCGGGTGACAATAAAATAACATCTCCCCTGGTCGCTTCTTTAGTAGCTAAGTTAACCGCCTTTTCCATGCTATTAACAATTTTTATGGGAAGGTGTTTGTTCAAGATTTTTTCGATTTTGTCAGTGGCCGTTCCTTTCAGCAAAATAACCGCTTTACATTTTTCAGCTATCGCTTGGGCAAATTCATCAAAAGATAATTTTTTATCAGCTCCGCCGGCAATCAGGACAATTTTTTTATTATCCGGTTCGGCTTCCGTGTTTTTTTTAGTAGAATAAAATTCAGTAATAGAGTTTATGGCAGCGATAGCTGCATCGGGAGCAGTAGCCGTTGTATCATTAATGTATTTGATGCCCCCTATTTCATCAATCAATTGTAAGCGGCCGGCGAGCCCTTTAAAAGTTTTTAGAGCAGTTTTTATTTTTTCGGCTGGAATATTATACAAATCAGCTACTGATACCGCAGCCAAAACATTAGATAGATTATGTCGGCCAATCAATTTTATATCTTTTAAGTCGCAGATTTCTCCTTGAGCCGCTCCATAAAATATTTTCTTTCCGATAGCATAGGCGCCAAGTCGAGCTTTTTGATTAAATTTTGGTAGTTCTTCCTTGAGTAAATTATCACCGTCAGTTGAATAAAAATAGATTCGGGAAACGACTCCTTTGGAAATATCTCTTAGCAATGGATCGGAATAATTAAGGAAGAGATAATCTTTTTCTTTTTGAAATTTAAAAATTAATTTTTTATCTTCGACGTAATCTGAAAAACTGTCGTAGCGGTTTAGATGGTCTTGCATCAGGTTGGTCATAATCGCGACATAGGGACTCTTTTTGTGATTTTTAGCATCGGCTAGCTGCCAAGAAGAAAGCTCTAGCACGACGATAGTATCCTTGGTTATTTCAGGCAATTTCTCAAGAACCGAACTGCGGATGTTTCCAGCTAAAATAACTTGTGGATAATGCTGGCTCAGCGTATGAGCCAGCAAGGAAGCAGTGGTTGATTTTCCTTTGGTGCCAGTAACCGCAATGATTGGCGCTGGGCAAAGCTCAAAGAAAATGCCGATATCGCTTTCTATAACAACTCCTTTTTCTTTGGCGGCTTTTAGAAATTTTGAATCCTCGGGCACGCCAGGATTTTTTATAATCATATCCGTGTCAGTAAAATCTTGCAGGCGATGTTCGCCTAAGATAAATTCTATGGGCAAATCTTTCAGTATCTCCAAGGAATCATTTAAGTCTTCTTTGTGCTTTAAATCAGTTGCTAATATTTTAGCGCCTTGTTCGGCCAAGAATCTGATGACCCCGACTCCCCCGCCGTGAAGTCCAACGCCCATGACGGTGATGCGCTTATTTTTGAAGTCTTCTAACGTCATAAATTTATAAACTTTAACATCTGACGAGTTTTAAATCTTAAATTCGAAATTCTAAACTCTAAACAAATCCAAAATCATAAATTCAAATGTTCCAAACTTAAACACAATCTGTTTTTGTTTTGAATTTGGTATTTGGGTCATTGACATTTGTTTAGGATTTAGATATTAGAATTTAGAGTTTTTCTAGAGGTAGAATCTATCTAAAAATGAAATAATCAATCCGAGGGCGGCGGTCATAAAAGAAATAATCCAAAAACGCATGGTAATTTGTGACTCAAGCCAACCCTTTGCTTCTAGGTGATGATGGAATGGTGCGGAAATAAAAACTTTTTTGCCATTGCGTAATTTTTTAGAAATAAGCTGAATAATGACTGAAAATGATTCGGTGACTAAAATGAAACCGATTAATGGTAGCAGTAAAAATTGATTGGTTATCATGGCAATAATGCCTAGCGTAATGCCAAGCGACATGGCGCCAGTATCGCCCATAAAAAATTTAGCCGGATGAATATTAAACCATAAAAAGGCCAGTAGTGCTCCAATGATAACACCGCAAAAAGCGGCTAAATCAAAATGACCTTGTGAATACGCGATAACACCGTAGGCGCCAAAAGCAGTTAGCAGGGTGCCGCCAGCCAGTCCATCTAGCCCGTCAGTTTCATTTACCGAAAAAGAGGTTGCTACTAAAATAAAAACGAAAACTAATATATACCAAAGACCAATATCGAAATTACCAATAAAAGGAACATGAATTGTGCTCCAGCTTAATTTATAATAAAACCACCAAGCGCCAAAGCTAGCAATGGCCGTGTAAACCAAAAGGCGATGGCGCATTTTTAGCCCGCCTCCCTTAGGCCCAATTCGCAAGATACCTAACAAATCATCAGCTAGCCCGACCAGGCCCGAAGCTACCAAGGCGCCCAAGGGCAATAAAGTTTGACTACGATTTAAAAAATTTAAATTGCCAATAGAATGATCAATTCCTAATTTGGTCAGAGCCCAAAATATTAAGGCCATGAATAAAACCGTCAGCCAAACCAGAAGTCCGCCCATAGTTGGTGTTCCTTCTTTTTTTTGGTGCAGCTGATTAAAGATTGGCGCACCTTCGGCGCGAATTTGTTTGCCTAGGCGGTACTTTATCAGAAAATGAACCAGAAGCGGTGTTAATGCGAAGGCAACAAAAAATGAGAAAGCTGCTAAACCTAAAATTCTAGAAATTTGAAATAAATCCGACATTAAAAATGGTCAGAAAAGGAGGCTCTGATTAGAATTAAGGGTTATTTACTTTGTTCCGATTTTACCACAAAAAGGCGTTTTTTGTCCACTTAATTAGGCTGGCGCTTTCACCCATCCTGTCTTGACTATCCATGATAACAGAAATGATAATTCCCTGATTATTTGGCGCCTCAAAAGCGATAATCATACAATTTCCCGCTTCTTCGGTATAACCAGTTTTTCCGCCCAATAATTCAGAAAACCCTTGAAATAATTGGTTTGTGCTAATAAAGTGATGTTTAAATAATCCATCGGCAGAAACAATATCAGTAGCCGGGCTTTTTATAATTTCTTTTAAGGTCTGATTTTTCAAAACCTCTTGCATTATTTTTATCAAGTCTCGGGCGCTGGATTGATTTTTTGGATCTAGGCCACTGGAATCAGCATAAAAAGTATTTTGCAGATTTAATTCTTCGGTTTTTTTATTCATCAATTCTACCAAATTTTTATCATAAATATTTTTTAGGTTTTCTCTTAATGCTTCGGCGGCGTCATTGCTTGATTCTAATAGTAAAGCGGAAAGTAAATTTTTGACAGTTAATTGCTCGCCAACTTTTAAATCCCCCATCTCGCCATAAGTTCCGACTGCTTCTTTGCTGACCGTAAAAATATTATCCATTTTAGCGTTCTCTGCTATAACTAGGGCGGTCATTAATTTAGTGATGCTGGCAATGGACAAAGCCGTGTCAATTCCGTTTTTTTGCCAAATGATTTTTTGGCGAGTGGCGTCAAAAATCAGTGCTGTTTTGGCGGTGATTTCCGGATCGGATGTGTTCCAGTTGCGGATTGGATAAATTGGTAGAAGCTCTGAAGCTAAAAAAACCTGGCCGGAAATTGGTAATTGATAGTCACTGGCATCAACAAAAGACGCTTCTTGAAAAGCGTCTTTTGCTAACGATGTTTGACCGGGAGGAATTAACCCCATGACCGGGTTTAGGAGGATTAAGAGACAAGAAATAAACTGAATCATTTTATTATTTTTTTGCCATTGAAAAATTGCCTTTAATGGCTTCTTGATTGAGTTTGATTAAGGCGGCCGGTGTTATTTTTATAGATGTTTCATATCGGCCGCCATTAACTATAATTTTAGGCTGCCTAATTAGCGCTTTATCAATAAAAAAAATCAAATCAGTTTTATAATTTTTTTTCAGGTTATATTTAAATATTGTGCCAAATGGCGGCGTGGCGCCCAGGTCAACTCCTTTAATATGATTTTTCATCCATTGCTCTGAAGCAAAATCTACTTTTTTATAAGGGTAGGCGCCTTCTCCTTCCATATTCTTGTTCATCGCCGCTATTAGTTTTTTCTTATCAAGATTTTTATTTGCCGGGATTACTCCCAATGCGTAAATTCCGCCGTCAAAAGCGACTACGACAGTTTTCCCCACTGTTGCTGCTTTAGTATGAAGCGTTGCCACCTTATCGAAAGCCGTATAAACAGTTTTATGCTCAATCGCTTCGTATTTAATTTTATTTTTATCTAAAAAATTTTGGATAGTTTTGGAAAGCATAGGTTTGATTTAATGTTTAATTATCTTTAGATTAGCAAAACTACAGGTAAAAGACAATAAAAAAACGGGTTGCCATCTGTGGTAACCCGCTTGGGATGATTTTGTACTATTCAAACTTCTTCAATGCATCGCAGAAGCCGATTTTTTTCCGCTGGATAATTTCCGGCGGGAGATATTTTTCGGCAATGCGGCGCAGAGGAATTTTACTTTCTACTTTGCTCGTTCTCTCCTCAATTGGAATGGCCGTGATATAACGTACCACCGACTTTTGTAGATACGGGAAGATCGGGGTGATACCAAAATGGCCGCTTTTTCTGGTTAGAGGGATAAGGTGATTATTCGGCAAATCCCTCCAAAACCTTTGAAAATTCAAAGCCTGGTCTTTCCGAGTTTGAGTTTGGCGATGTGGCCAATATCCGCCCAGCAACTCATCAATGCCGTCGTGACAGATAACGACAAAGGACGAAACCAGTTCGGCGATATGTTGATAAAGAAGAAACACGCCAAGGCCGCTTGTTTCAATGCCTCCATCTCCGATGAAGAGCTGAGGATTTTTTTCTCTTTCCAGAATAGCTTCTCCAACATCAATGGGGTTCGGGATGAACTCGTGATGGATTGTGTTGAAGAGTTTGGCGATAATCCGGGCGTGAACGACATCCGGATGGTCATTGCGCCGCCCAATCGTGAAGGTGTGGATTTTTGCTTGTCGCCCGAGCTCGTCCCGGATAAGTGCCACGCTTAGCGACGAATCAATTCCGCCCGAAAGGGTCAGAAATATTTTCCCGCCATTGCATCGCTCGCAAAGTTTTCCGCATTTGCCCATGGCGACGCGCAGATTTTTCTCTAAGGTCTTTGGACTATTCCAATGCCCATTAACCTTCCTGACAATCGGCATTCCAACAACGCTTTCCCAAGAATTTATCATAGCAATCCCCCGTTTCTGTAGATTATTTTGAATTTTAAGAACAAAAAAACAATCCTTTTAGATTGTTTTTAGTATAACAATTTTATTGGTTTCTGTCAATGACAAAGGTAAACTATTTCTGGGTTTTGCTTTTATGGTTCTGTTTAATATTAATAATTAATCTAATTTTTCTTTTTCAATACTAATTGCCCCGTCCGGGCAGAATCGTGAGCAGATGTCACAAGCGGTGCATTTTTTAAGATCAATTTCCGGAATTGGCATAGAAAATAATCCTAGTTTTTTGCCAAAAGATAAAGCTCCAAATGGACACTTAACGATACAGATGCCGCAACTTTTGCAATGGTCGGGAATAATAATTGCCCGCTTCCCTT
This sequence comes from uncultured Candidatus Saccharibacteria bacterium, assembly GCA_964647205.1. Lineage (GTDB taxonomy): Bacteria > Patescibacteriota > Minisyncoccia > Portnoybacterales > GWB1-42-6 > CAZYIG01. The sequence continues at coordinate 14,888 of CAZYIG010000002.1, forward strand.
CTCCTTTGGTTTCTATCGCTCCCTGTTGCGGAACGAAAGTCGGCTCGGTAAAATTATCTTCTTCTAATTTAAAGTCTTTGCCCAACAAGAATATCCGATGATTTTTTTCTTTAATCTCTTCAGTTTTAAACTTTTTACCAAGAGTCTGTACGGTCATCTGCCAAGTTTTTTCAGCTGGCAAATTAAGCAATTGACTAAGAACGCCAATGACCAAAACATTGAATGATTTTGGAGTCAGATTTTCAGAAGCTAATTTTGTTGCCGGAATACCAAAAACTTTTTTAGCTCTAAAAGTTTTGGAAGAAACGGTTGAACTGTCAAAGATAATTATGGTTTCCGGGGTAACGTATTTAGCAACGCTGGGAATTGCTCTCTCTTGTAAAATTACGGCAAAATCAGCTTTATCAAATCGAGGATAACGAATTTCATTAGAGCTGATTGTTAAAAAAGCAATTGAAGGTGAACCGCGTTGTTCAACGCCAAAAGAAGGAATATAGGCAACCTCAAAACCTTCTTCGGCCGCGGTGGCGGAAAGTATTTTGGCGGTAGTTTGAGTTCCCTGTCCTCCTTCGCCCGCTAAAATTATTTTTATGGTTGCTAGCTCCATATTTGTGTCATTCTGAGCCTCGCTTTGGCGGGGCGAAGAATCTATTATAGATCCTTCGGTCTCCGCCAACTGGCGGATTCCTCAGGATGACAATTTAATAATTTATTTAATCTCTCCTATCGGATAATATTTTTCCATTTCTTTGAGTCGCTGGAAGCTTTGATCGGCGTCAGTTTTCCAGTTAATTGGGCAAATAGATAAAACTTCAACAAAAGAAAAAGAGTTATTTTCGGTCTGATTTTTTATTGCTTTAATCAACAAATTTTTTAATTGAACTGGATTGGAAACTGAAGCGCGGGCAATGAAAGCCTTCTCGTTAGCGGCCTGGCGCAAAAGTTCCGGGCCTTTAAATCCCGGTCCGAATTTTGTATCTTTACCGCTTGGCGAGGTGGTTGTTTTGACGCCTGTTTCGGTGGTTGGTGACAGTTGTCCGCCGGTCATGCCATAATTTTCGTTGTTTATCACAATGACGGTAACGGGATTATTGCGAAAGGCCGCATGGATTATTGACTGGAGCCCGATAGCATATGCTCCCCCGTCGCCCATATAAGCCAGAGCGATTCTTTGGGGCTTGGCAATTTTATAGCCAACCATAATGGGTGTTGTCCGACCATGGTGAGTTTGGACAGTATCAACATTAAAAAAATCCCAAGCCAGCAGTGAACAGCCAATATCAATGCCCAGCGCGGTATTTTGTTGAATCCCAAGTTCATCAAGCGCGTAGCCCAGTTGCTTGAGCGCGATGGCGTGTCCGCAGCCGGGGCAAAAAAGGTGCGGTTTACTATTCTTGTTCCATGATTGAGGAGAAAAATTATCCATAAATTTAATGACAAAATCCTAATGACGAATGACTAATCAATGTCTAATAACTAATGTCAAAATCCAAATTTTTTGTCATTGGAAATTTGTCATTGGTCATTTATTGCTTTCCTTATTTCTTCCGGCGTAAAGCCTTCAGCTGGTTTAGCGATTTCAATAAACTCAACGGGCAAGCCCGCTAATTCATATTTGACAATCCGAGATAATTGATTAAGGGATGATTCAATAATAAAAATTTTCTTAATTTTTGTAGCCACTTCTTTGAGAGGAGTTGAATCTAGTGGATTTAAAGTGATTGGTCTGAATAATCCGAATTTTATTTTTTCAAGATTTAATTTTACAATGGCTTCTTTGGCGGCGCTGGCAACCAATCCGTGAGCCACAATTAAAATTTCCGCTTCCTCGGTTTGAAAGGTTTCTGATTTAGCAATCGCGGATTTATTTTTATTCCAATCAGCAATATTTTTTTTGAGAACCGTACCAAATGATTCCTCGGAACTATAACAATTTCGCAAATGGGTTGCATCGGTTTTTTCTTCTAAAATCGGGTAACTGGAAATTAATTGATTTGGTTTTTTTAATAAAACAGTTGAGCGAGTTTTACCTAAATATCCATCGCCAAGGACAATGGCGGGAAAACGATATTGCCAAGCATCATTAAATGCCTGAATAACCAATTCATATAACTCGCTGACCGACGAAGCAGAATAGACAATTCGTAAACCATCACCATTGCCACCAAAAGCGGCTAAATTAACTTCCTGTTGGGAAAAATTAACCGTGCCGGTTGAGGGTCCGCCCCGTTGCATCATTATACCAACAAATGGTAAGCGTAAATTCTCGGCCATGGCCAGAGAATCTTGAAGCAAAATATGTCCTGGTCCGGCCGAAGCAGTAAACGCTTTTTTACCGCCCAGCACTACGCCAAGCACGCCAAACCCCGCCGCAATTTCGTCTTCGGTTTGCAGATATTGAAGTTTTGTATTTACCTCGGCCTTGGCCGAGCTCAGCTCGGCTTTCGCCACCCAGCCCTGCAAAATTTCGGTGGCTGGCGTTATCGGATAGCCAAACATCACCTGGGCGCCCGCATCAATCGCGCCCAGTACCGCTGCTTCGTTACCAGTAATAAAGATTTTTTTATCTGGCATAGAATTATTTCTTTGGTCCGATTTTAAATTTCATCGCTAAAAAAGTTCCGGTGGCAATTCCGGCGGCATAAACCACAATCGCCAGAATACTTCTTTGAGAGTCCATAACGGTAAGAATATTATACAAAACCACTAGATTCACCACGGTAATCAAAAAAGAAGTAAGCATGGCTAAAATAATCTTGTTTATTGCCACGTATTTTATATTTAGCGTAAACAAAAAATCTTGCAAGACGCCGGCGAAAAAGTAAGCAATTAGTTGTAGAATCATATTTTTTAATTTATAACAAATCTAAAATGGTGGACCCGGCCGGGCTTAACCCCGTAAAATTTCGCTTCGCTCAATAACGGGGCAAGCCGACGATTAGCTAATGTGGACTGATGGGGGAGTCGCCCCAGTACCAGATCGCTTTGCGAGTCGGTACGGGGTAAAAACCCCAGACCCCCACATTGTCGCCCTTCGGGTGATGACCCGTAGGGTCACAAACGAGGCGTTCTACTTCACCCCGCCAAATTTTCAAGTGGACTCGAGCGGATTCGAACCGCTGACCCTCTCGTTGCAAACGAGATGCTCTACCAACTGAGCTACGAGCCCATATAAAAATTTGGCGGGGCAAGCTATCAGCCCATTCTTTTGTAAAAATAATAACAGAAATTTAGGTAAAAAACAAATAAAAAAGGCCCGATGGCAGGCCTTTTGATGGAGTAAAAATAAAAAAACTATTAAATGGGCGCGGGCAGAGCACGATGGGAAGAAACAAGCCTTTCGCCTTGATATAGGGCCGTAGATACTTCCAGCTGGTATTCATTGGCTTTTTCTTTTGCTATCACCGCGGTCATCATTTTGCCTTCTTCTTCATCGGCTATCGCCACGGGAATTCGGTCTACTTTTGGAACGTTGTCTTTCCAGATTGCGATTTTCATGTTGTATCCGTGCATAAACGGCCTCCTTTTATTTTTGAAAAAAAAGAAATAATTTGTACGCCAACGCTTTTAGATACTTGTCATATGGGACGAACAAGATAAGCAAGAAAAGAATGACAACAGTTGAAACTGCCACGACGTCCATGATGTCACCTCATAAAGTTCAATGAATAAGCCTCTTAGGTTCGTTTTAGCAAGCGTTGAGTTGCCCAGTTTAATTTAAGAAATTCATTTTTTAATTTTCGAATGCAAGTTTTTATCCAAGCGCCTGGAAGAAATTTATTTTCAGAGACAACTTCCAGGGTCCATTCGCGGTCATAGAGACTGAAAGCGAGCCAACGTCCATTAATTTTTTTGACCGACATTGATACCTTGCTATCAAAGCCATCTTCACGTATGGACATCCGATTTGTTTCTTCATTGATTTCTTCAATGGCTCCCCGGATAATATGCCTGCCAATCGGTTCAAAGAATTTTACTTGATCGCCGACTTTGAATTGTTCGTCCATTTCGCCTCCCTTATATCCCTTATATTTTTAAAAAACCAATGCTTTTAAATCCTCCCGAACCCTCCTTTATAAAAAGGAGGGAAATTAAAAACTTAGTGGGCGTGCCAAGAGTCGAATCCGTCCGCCTTGGCGGACTGGACAGGCTTTTGATCTCGTCCGCCTGGACTCGACGTCTAGTCGAGGCTGGTCATTATTCGCCGCGGCGAACGCGCTCTAACCATTCTCGACCGGAGCCTGTTTTCAAAAATTTCTCAAAATTCGTCGCTTTTTTTCTACTATCAAAATTTTTTGTGAATAAAATTTTCCAAGGACCTTTTCTGTAGGTTGTTCGATGAAATTTAGCTTTTGCCGGTGAGGTGTCATTATGCATTAGTAACCGGTCTTCGAGATTATTTGTTTGGCCGGTATACCTTTTATTTTTTGTATTGGTTATTACGTATGTTGTGAATATTTGTTTCGGTGCTTTGTGGGCGTGCCAAGAGTCGAACTTGGGACCTCGTCATTATCAGTGACGCGCTCTGACCAACTGAGCTACACGCCCACAAAGCACCGAATTTAATTTTTAAGGATCTCGTCATTACCCGCCTTGGCGGGCCGCGCTCTGACCAACTGAGCTAATCGCCCCCAACTGCGCTCCGATTCGCATCGGAGCTACGATGGGCAAGCAATGTCTAAAATAAATCGCTTGTCCTTCCGTAGCTCAAATGTAATTTGGGCGAAGGAGGAAGCTACACGCCCTTACTTTGAATTATTCTACACAAAAATTACTCTTAAATCAATAGCTTGACAAATTAACGTAAGTTTGCTACGCTTTTTACAATAATTGGTCTATCTTTTTAATTAGCCTTTAAGTTCTTTTCAAAAAATCTCGAGAAATAAGGAGGTGTTGTGTGAACGCAGAAACGATTGGTTTGGCCTCTGGGCTGTTAGTGGCGGTTAGTGTTATCCCCTACAGCATCAGAACTTATCAAGGCAAGATTCAACCCAACTTAACGAGCTGGTCGCTCTGGACATTAATCGGTCTTGCGCTCTTGCTTACCTATAAAAGTTCTGGAGCTGGGGCAAATATTTGGCCGGCGGTAATCGGATTCTTCAGTCCGCTACTTATCACATCCATTATTTTATGGCGGCGCGGTGAATGGACAAAACCTAATCGAGTTGAAGTTGCGTGTCTCGTGTTCGGTTTGTTATCGCTTAGCCTATGGGTTGTGGTTCGCGGAGGTAAGGATTTATCCCAGTACACGCTTTACCTGGCAATTATTGCCGATGCCTGCGCGGCGATTCCCACGATATGGCTTGTCTGGACGCAGCCTGCTAGTGACCGTCCGTTCGCCTGGTGTTTTTTCGCTATCGGCTACGGATTGGCAATCTTTGCCATTACCGAGCATACCTTTACAAACTATCTGCTCCCGCTTTATATGTTTTTTGGAGCATTCTTTGTGGCCACCCCACTTATTTTGTATCGGTGGCGACGAAAAGTTCCGTTGTCGGAATGGATATGATCGGAATGGATATGAAAGGATTTTCTTTAAGGCTTCTCGCGGTTGGAATAAAACCGCCAGAAGCTTTTTTTATTGCAACCAAAAATAACCCCAATCGGGGTTATTTTTTAGTTCTAATATATCCTGAATTCCGAATTATTGCTGTGCAATGTTTGGAACAAAATTTTCCACAAAATTTTGGTTGCTTTTAGTTGTCTCGAATGGGTTCTTAAGGGTTACACCATTATTAACCAGCGAATTTATGGTCTACGCCGAGACCATCACGTAAAACGTAATATCGACACTTTTCTAGAAGTGCATCCACCCGAAGGTGAATAAAAAATCTAGAAAGGAGGTGATCCATCCACAGCTTCCGCTACGGATGCCTTGTTACGACTT
>CAZYIG010000003.1:0-19937 GCA_964647205.1 uncultured Candidatus Saccharibacteria bacterium
GTTATGGCGGTGGTTTAACCAATTTCCCCTTGATGTATGGTTTTGATAATCTTTGGCCGCTGGTTTTTATTGGCGTTTTTATGGTGATGGCCAGTCCTTTGGTTCTAAGCTACGCGGTTATTAAGCATCGCTTAATGGATATTAAAGTTATCGCCGTAGAGCTTTTAAGCGTTTTTATTTCAGTATTTGTTTTGGTGGACGCTTTGCTTTCTAACACACAGCTGGAATTTTTCTTAAAATTCGGTCTTTTTTTCGGCGTTGCTATTTTTGGTTTCTTTCTGGTGCGTGGTGTTTTAAATGAGCTGAAAGCAGGAGAAGAATTAGTAAAAATGGCGGCGGATTTACAGCTGGCCAATGTTGAATTGCAAAAACTTGATAAAGCTAAAACAGAATTTTTAAATATTGCTTCGCATCAGTTGCGGACGCCGATTTCGGTGATTAAAGGAATAACCTCAATGATGATTGAGGGCGATTTGGAAAAAATACCGGCGGAGAAAAAACAGACTTTTATCAAAGGCATCTGGGAAAAGAGCCAGAAATTGGAAAGCATTATTAATGACATTTTGAACGCGGCGGAAATGACCAACCAAGAATACACGGCTAAAATTAAGCAGGACGAATCTTTCGATTTAGTGGTCTTGCTGAAAGAAATTATCGAGGGGTTTCAACCACTAATAAAAAAAAGAGAGATGGATCTTATTTTGAATACGGCAGACGAATCAATTTTAATTTCCGGAGAAAAAGAATACTTGCGCGAAGCGCTGAGCAATCTGATTGATAACGCGATTAAATATACGCCCTCAACCGGCGTAAATAGCGAGTCGCGCGATAAGCGAGGCGAGCGAGGGAAAATTGTGGTAACGGTAAAAAAAGATTCCAGTAATGCTATAATAACAGTAGCTGATAATGGCATGGGCATTCCGGCTAAAGAAATTCCGGAACTTTTCAAAAAGTTTTCCCGCGCCAGCAATGCCAGAAATATGTATACCGACGGTTCGGGTTTGGGGCTGTTTATCGTTAAAGAAATAATAGAAGGGCACGGCGGACAGATTAGTTTAACCAGTAGAATTGATAAAGGCACGACTTTTCACGTTAGATTGCCTTTGCGCTCATCGGGCGGAACGGACATTAAAAAATACATCATAGACAAACAACAAGTATGAAAAAAATTCTTTTTGTTGAAGACGACCCGGATCAGATTCTGATGTATCAGGCCAAATTTGAAATGGAGGGTCTTTTGATGATGGTGTCGGAGAATGAAAAAGAAACTCTGAAACTGGCTTTGGCCGAAGAACCGGATTTAATTCTGCTGGATTTATTGCTTAGAAAAGAAAATGGCCTGAATATTTTAGAGAGCCTGAAAAAAAATGAACGGTTAGCAAAGATTCCGGTGATTATTTTTACTAACTATGATAAAAAAGAGTTGAGAGAGAAGTCGCTAGCCTTGGGCGCGGTTGATTTTATTATCAAAGCAAAAGTGACACCCAAGGAAATTGTGGAGCGAGTGCGGCAAATAACAGGGGATTAACATGTTGTAGTTTTTCACCGCTCCGCTCTTGGGGCGGTTTTTGTTTTGTGGTACAATATTAGTGAACGTTTGTACTAATATATGATTCAGCGAGGCGTAGCCACATTTGGTCTGGATTATGGCACTTGTCCGCGATGGTTATTTGAGCGGATGGTTAAGCTTGGCCGAGAAATGGTTTCCGCTATCGTAGCCGAGGAAGGCGCCGACGAATTTATTAAAAGAATGGCCGATCCGGTTTGGTTCCAGTCGCTGGGTACGGTTTTGGCGTTTGATTGGAACGCTTCGGGTTTAACGACAATTTTGACGGCGGCGCTAAAAGAAGCTATTCGTGGGCAGGAGCAAGATTTGGGAATTTTTATTTGCGGTGGTAAAGGCAAAACCTCGCGCAAAACGCCGGACGAAATATTAAATTGGGGCGAGCGGTTAAATTTAGCAGAAAATAATACCCGCTCTTTGGTTTATAATTCTCGTATGGCGGCTAAAGTAGATAGCGCACTAGTTCAGGACGAATTTCAAATTTATCACCATTGTTTCTTGTTCTCTCGAAATGGTGCTTGGACGGTGGTTCAGCAGGGAATGAACACGGCCGCGCAGAGCGCTCGGCGATATCATTGGCATTCGGGCGACATTAAGGACTTGATAAACGAACCGCATTCAGGTATTGCCAGCCAAACAAAAAATTTAAGCGTTTTAAATATGACGGCGTTGGCCAGCGATAAAAACCGGCAAATCAGCACCCAGCTGGTTTCTCAAAATTTTGGCGCGCTGGTAAAAGACCTAAGACTTATTTCTGCCCATGCCACCGATTTATCACAAGTGGCAATTTTGCAATCAGGCCAGCAGCAGTTTAAATTTATGAATTTGGAAACGAAAGAATTTGATTGGCATCCGGTAGTCAAAGAAGATTTTTTCAAAAGTAAGTATCTGGAAAAAATATTTTGGACTCTGTGCGATAAAAAGCCAGAGAGCTACGAAAAACTTTTAGCCACCGAAGGAGTAGGGCCAAAAACCATTCGCGCCCTGGCGTTGGTAGCGGAAGTAATCTATGGCGCTAAGCCGTCATATGAAGACCCCGCCCGTTACTCCTTTGCCCATGGCGGCAAAGACGCAACTCCATATCCCGTCGACCGGCCAACCTATGACCAGACAATTGAGTATATCAAAAAATACGTGAATAAGGTAAAATTCTCGCCAATCGATAAACAAAAAATCCTTCACCGATTGCGTTAAACTATTGATGTCAGACGTCAATAGTATTATAATAAAATCAATGGCGGAATTATATCATGTTTTAAATAGGGGAGTTGATAAGCGTAAAATCTTTATGAATGATAAAGATTATTTTCGTTTCATTCATGATCTTTTTGAATTTAATGACGAGGACAAGGTTCTCAATGTGGATTTTCGTTTTAGGCGGCCAACTATTGATGTCGGACGTCAATATATTGAGCACAAGAAAAGAGAAATGTTGGTGGATGTTTTGGCGTTTTGTCTGATGCCAAATCATTATCATTTAGTGTTGAGCCCACGGGTGGAAAATGGAATTCCTCTTTTTATGAAAAAACTAAACGGTGGCTACTCAAATTATTTTAATAAAAAACACGAAAGAACGGGAACATTGTTTGAAGGTAGATACAAATCAATCAGAATAGAAAGCCAGGCGCATTTTATTCATTTGCCATACTATATTCATTTAAATCCCTTGGATATGTTTGCGCCGGAGTGGCGAGAGGGCGAGCTAAAAGATTACAAGGGGAGCATTAAGTTTTTAGATTCTTATCGTTGGAGCAGTCACTTGGATTATCTAGGCGAGCAGAATTTTCCGTCTTTAACTAACCGAGATTTTTTATTGGAAATTTTTGGCGGAGAAAAAGGATACCAGAAGAAATTGGAAGGATATTTAAAGGATTTAAATATGGCGAGAATAAGAGGTGTAGCGCTAGAATAACTATTGCTGTCCGACAGCAATAGTTTAGATTAAGATAACGTTCGCGACGACATTAATATTGAATGAACAAAGCTTGACTAAGTACCTTGATGTGTGATATTATAATTTATAAGAATTTTGTCCTTAAACAATAGAAAAACAAAGGAGGAGCGGATTATGAACAAGGAGACAAGAAAGATTGCACAGGCGTGTTTTATCGGCGGAGTATTGTTCACGGTGGCAGCCTTTTTTTTGACCCCGATGTTTTGGTGGCTGGGAACGCTGGCCGGTATCGCCGGGGGATACCTTGGATATGAATTCCGGGCGGTCCTGCGGGCCGTTTCCAAGGCATGGCAAGCGGCAAAAGCGGAAATGGGAGATATATTTCCCAAAGTAATCCAAGCGATAGTCAGATTTTTGCGTCGACCGTATCCTTTCGGGTATCTATCATTTTTTATTACCATAGGGATGAGCTATCTGTTGGTTGTCTCCGGGTTTATTATTGCGCCACTCGAAAAACAATCGCTGGGATTTATGTCTGGATATATATTTGGATGTATAATTTTCTTTATTCTTATTTGGCTCTTGTTTCTTCAGCTTCTATGGCTGATTGTTTTGCTCTCGATTCAAGGAGAATTTTACCTTGAAGCACCCGACAAAATCATTGGGGCCGACGGGCAGCTAGAAGACAAAGCAATCCCATTAACCTATGGCAACGGAGCGTATTATTTAGTCAAGGGGCTCGAGTTAATAGTCCTGTTTTCTGTCTGGAAGGCATGGAAATATCTGTTCATCGGAATTAAGTGGGCGGGTACCTTTGCTGGGCGCTTCTTGAAGCACCTTTTCATTTTTATCCATTCCAACGAGCGAGTGCTTTGCGCCATTGACGGAACACTCGGCGGAATAGCCGCGTTCTTATGGCTGGCGCCGAGCGCCGAGACCTTGACGGCCAAAGCCGCGGTCGCGATTTTCGGAGGATTGCTCGGGGCAGGGTTTGGGGTTATCAATTACGAACTTGTCTCCAAGCGTTGGCTCAAGCTGGTCCCGCAAAACTAAAGCGGGAGAAAGGAGAAAGAATCATGTTCGGACCAGCGTCACTTACCGCTATGGCGATGGCGAAAGGATTAAACGATCTGCCATCGCACGTGATCGGCCTTACCAGCGTTGTCTTTTTCGTTCTGCTTGTTCTGCTATGCTACATAGCGCGGAAGAAACAGAATAAGGACCTAGGCTAGGAAACAACATCATGACCCATCGGACAAAAAATTCGATGGGTTTTTTATTTGCTACTAAAAGCTACAAAATTTCTACAAAAAATTAATTTATGGACGTCCGACATCCAGAATTCGGGATTCTTCAATATTCGGGATATCAGACATCGGGGTTCATAAATCCCTCCAGCCCTCCTTCGCCAAAGCTTCGGAAGGGCAAGCCTCGCTTTATAGAAAGGGAGGAGTAAAAAATCCTCCCCGGCCCTCCTTCTCTAAGGGAGGGAGAAATTACCCTTGACATATTCTCTATATCGGATACAATAGAATCAGACTAAAAATTAAGGTAATTCCTGCCTTTATATGGATGTTAATTAAGGCCTATATGTAAGCGCCCGATTTTAAGGCTGAAGGGTAGCTTTTGTTTTGCTTTTTAAAATTCTCCCTAGAGAATTTGGCCTAAAGTTAATAACCAAAAATTCGTTACTCGTTTTACTCTTCATTTTTTAAACTCGCCCACTTAAATAAAATGCAAGATAAATTTTTTGGCAAGCATCCAAACGTCGCCGAGCTGCCTCATCTTATTGAGTTGCAACTGGACTCTTATAAATGGTTCCGCGAAAAAGGTTTAAAAGAACTATTTGAAGAAGTTTCGCCAATTCGCGATTGGAGCGGCAAAGATTTAGAATTGTATTTTGCCGATTATTATTTTGACGAACCAAAATATACCGAAAACGAAGCTAAGGAACAGAATGTTTCCTATGAAGCGCCGCTGCGGGCTAAATTAAGATTAGCCAATAAAAAAAGCGGTGAAGTAAAAGAACAAGAAATTTATCTTGGCGAGTTTCCGCTGATGACCGAGCAGGGAACTTTTATTGTTAATGGTGTTGAGCGAGTGGTAGTTTCTCAATTAATTCGTTCTTCCGGCGTATTCTTTACCGCGGAAAATAATCGCGGCAAAAAACTTTTTGGCGCTAAAATTATTCCTAACCGAGGCGCTTGGCTGGAATTGGAAACCGATTTTGACGGCGTGATTTTTGTCAAAATTGACCGGAAAAGAAAAGTGCCGGTTACTTCGCTGATGCGGGCTTTTGGTCTGGAGACTGATGAAAAATTGCTGGCGACTTTTGCCGATATTGATGTCAATTCGGATATTAAGTATATAGAAGCGACTCTTAAAAAGGACGTGGCCAAAAACCAGGGTGATGGTTTTATTGAAGTTTATAAGCGCTTGCGTCCGGGTGATTTAGCCACGGCGGACAACGCTCAACAAATGATTGAAGCGATGTTTTTTGATTTTGAAAGATATGATTTGGCCAAAGTCGGCCGCTGGAAATTTAATTTAAGATTGAACCAAAATCTCCCGTTAACCAAAGAATTCCGGATTTTCCGTTTGGAAGACTTAATTGCCGTGGTTAAGGAAATTATTCGTTTAAATAATACGCCGGGGGCCCAAGGCGATGATATTGACCATTTGGCTAACCGGCGCGTTCGGGCGTTGGGTGAGTTGCTGCAAAATAAATTGCGGGTTGGTATGGCGCGAATGGAAAGAATTGTTAAAGACCGGATGACAACGTTGGACGTAGAAACGATTACGCCGGCGCAACTGGTAAATATCCGGCCTTTTATGGCGGCGGTTAAAGAATTTTTTACGACTTCGCAGTTATCGCAATTTATGGATCAGGTAAATCCGCTGGCCGAGCTGGAACACAAACGCCGGATTTCCGCGATGGGTCCGGGCGGTTTAACTCGCGAACGAGCCGGTTTTGAAGTCCGTGATGTGCACACCACTTATTACGGCCGAATTTGTCCGATTCAGACTCCGGAAGGCCCGAATATTGGTTTAATCGGCACGCTGGCTTCTTTTGCCAAAGTTAATGAATTTGGTTTTTTGGAAACCCCCTACCGCAAAGTTAAAAACGGCAAGGTAAGCGACGAGCTGGTTTTTATGAATGCTTACGAAGAACAAAAATATGATATTGCTCACGCCGTGGTGCCATTGGCTAAAGATGGCAGTTTCGCCGAAGATCGGGTGCAGGCGAGAGTTCATGGGCAAGCCTCAATTACCAAACGCGAAAAAATTGATTATATGGATGTTTCGCCCCAGCAATTTATTTCTATTGCGACTTCGTTAATTCCGTTTCTGGAACATGATGACGCGACTCGCGCGCTGATGGGTTCTAACATGCAGCGCCAATCAGTCTCTTGCATCAAGCCGGACGCGCCGCTCGTTGGCACCGGCGTTGAGAAAAAAGCGGCGCTAGATTCCGGCCAATTAATTGTGGCTCGGGAAGATGGTGAAATAATTGAAGTGGACGCCAGCCACATCGTAATCAAAACTAAAAACGATAAACGGGTTGATTATCATTTACATACTTTTGCCAGAACTAATCAGTTCACCTCCATCAGCCAGCATCCGATCGTAAAAAAAGGCGATAAGGTTAAAAAAGGAGAAGCGATTGCTAACGGCGCGGCGATTGATAAAAATCGCTTGGCGCTTGGTCAAAATTTGCTGGTGGCTTTCTTATCTTGGCGGGGCAATAATTTTGAAGACGCGATTATTCTTTCCGAGCGAGTGGTGGTGGACGACCGCTTTACCTCAATTCATATTGAAGATTTTTCTTGCGATGTCCGAGAAACTAAACTGGGGCCGGAAGTGACCACGCCCGATATTCCGAACGTCGGCGAAGAAAGATTAAAAGATTTGGACGAAGAAGGCATTGTCCGCATTGGCGCGGAAGTTGGTCCTAACGATATTTTAGTCGGTAAAATTTCACCCAAAGGCGAATCCGACCTGACGGCGGAGGAGCGATTATTGCGGGCGATTTTTGGCGAGAAAGCGCGGGACGTTAAAGACACTTCGCTCCGGATGCCGCACGGCAAACGCGGCCGGGTGATTGGCATTAAGGTTTTTTCGCGGGAAAAAGGCGATAAGTTATCCGCGGGAGTGATTAAGACAATTCAGGTGGAGGTAGCTCAACTGCGAAAAGTTATGGTCGGCGATAAATTAGCCGGACGCCATGGCAATAAAGGTGTTATTGCTAAAGTTTTACCGTTGGAAGAAATGCCATATTTAGAGGATGGCACGCCGGTTGATATTATTTTGAATCCGATGGGCGTGGCTTCTCGGATGAATATCGGTCAGATTTTGGAAACTCATTTGGGGTTGGCGGCGCATACTTTGAATTATTTAGCGATGACGCCATCGTTGGACGGCGCGACCGAAACAGAAATTCAAGAGGAGCTTAAAAAAGCCGGTTTCCCGGAAGACGGCAAGGTTGTCTTGCACGATGGCCAGACCGGCCAACCATTTGGCCAAAAAGTGACGGTGGGCTACATTTACATGATGAAATTGCATCACTTGGTGGAAGACAAAATTCATATGCGTTCCATTGGCCCCTACTCTTTGATTACCCAACAGCCGTTGGGCGGAAAAGCGCAATTTGGCGGACAGCGGTTTGGCGAAATGGAAGTTTGGGCGCTGGAAGGTTATGGCGCCGCGCATACTTTGCAGGAAATGTTAACGATAAAATCGGATGATGTGCTGGGCCGGGCTAATGCTTATGACGCAATTATCCGCGGTTTGCCGATTAAGGCGCCGCACGTGCCGGCTTCTTTTAATGTTTTGGTTTCGGAATTAAAAGCCCTGGCCTTAGGAGTTGATTTAATCGGAGTTAAAGAAGAAGTAGAAGATGATGGCCGGCCGATGGCGGAGAAGGAGATTATCAGGGAGTAATTGAAAATGTAAATCTCAAAATGTAAAGTTTTGGTATCTCGCAGCCGCGGGATGGATTTATAAATTTTGAATTTTACATTGTCATTTTTCATTTTGATTTTTGAATTTTAAACTTTTTTATGTCCAACTATAAAGTATCCGATTTTAAAGCAATCAAATTAACTCTGGCTTCGCCCGATGAGATTTTGGCGTGGTCTCACGGCGAAGTGACCAAGCCCGAGACGATCAATTACCGGACGCAAAAACCGGAAAAGGATGGCTTGTTTTGTGAAAAGATTTTTGGTCCGGAAAAAGATTGGGAATGTTATTGCGGTAAATATCGGCGGATAAGATATAAGGGAATTATTTGTGATAAATGCGGTGTGGAAATAACACGTTCAATTGTCCGGCGCGAACGGCTCGGCCACATTGTGCTGGCTTCACCAGTTTCGCATATTTGGTTTTTGCGGGGAGTGCCTTCAAAGATTGGTTTACTTCTAGATACTTCGGTGGTGGACTTGGAGCGGGTTATTTATTTTGCTAATTATTTAGTTATTAATGTTGATGAAGCGGCCCGGGAAAAAGCCATTCAAGAAATAGACAAAGAATATAAACAAAAATTTAAATCATTACCCGCCGAAACTAAGGTTCAGGAAAAGCAAGAATTAAAAGAACAGCGGGATAGAAGCTTAGCGGAACTGAAAAGTTTAAAACCATTACAAACTTTATCGGAAAATGATTACTATGAGTTAAGTTTAAAATATGCTCAAGTTTTTGAAGCGGGTATTGGCGGTGAAGCGGTACGAAAAGCTTTGATCCGAGTTGATCTTAATGTTCTATATGAAGAACTTTTAATTGAGAAAGAGAAGACTTCTGATTTGGCACACAAGAAAGCGCTTAAACGTTTGCGGGTGGTTTCGGCAATGATTAAAGCTAACTTAAGACCGGAGTGGATGATTTTAACAGTGTTACCAGTTTTGCCGCCGGATTTGCGGCCGATGGTGGCCTTGGATGGCGGGCGTTATGCCACTAGCGATCTAAATGATTTATATCGCCGGGTTATTAACCGTAATAATCGCTTGAAAAAATTATTGGAGTTGAATGCTCCGGAAGTTATTTGCCGTAACGAGCGTCGGATGTTGCAGGAAGCAGTGGATGCGTTAATTGATAATTCCGCCCGGCGCGGACAGGGCCCTGTTATGGCCTCAACCGGTCAGAAAAGGCAACTTCGTTCTTTGGCGGATATGCTAAAGGGCAAGACCGGCCGTTTTCGGCAAAATTTACTGGGTAAACGCGTTGATTATTCTGGTCGTTCGGTCATTGTGGTTGGTCCGAGTTTAAAAATTCATCAGTGCGGATTGCCCAAACACATGGCCTTGGAACTTTTTAAGCCATTCGTAATCCAAAAATTAGTTGAAGCGGGTTTGGCTTACAATATTCGCGGCGCTGGCCACTTGATTGAAATGGAAACCAATGAAGTCTGGGCAATTTTGGAGGATATTATTAAAGACAAATGCGTTTTATTAAATCGCGCTCCAACTTTGCATCGCTTGGGCATCCAAGCTTTTCATCCGATTTTGATTGAAGGTTCGGCGATTCAGATTCATCCGTTAGTTTGCCGGGCCTTTAACGCTGATTTTGATGGCGACCAAATGGCTGTTCATTTACCGTTAACCAAAGAAGCCCAAAATGAAGCTAACAAAATTATGTTGTCGGCTAATAATTTGTTGAAACCGGCAACCGGTGAGCCAATCGCGATTCCGACTCAAGATATAATACTGGGTTGTTATTGGATGACGAAAATCGTTGATGGCGCCAAAGGCGAAGACACTTATTTTGCCAACGCGGACGAAGCAATTTTAAGGTATCAATTTGAAGAAATTGACCTAAAAGCAAAAATAAAAATCAAGAAGCCGGTTAATTACGACGCTGAAAGTAAAGAGAATTTTATTGAAACTTGCGTCGGCCGGCTTATTTTTAATCAATTACTGCCGCCAGAAATTCCTTTTGTTAATTCGGAATTAAAAAAGAAAGCTCTGAATACTTTAGTGGCGGAAATAATTGATAAATGCGGTATAAAAAAAGCAGCGGAAATATTGGATAAAATCAAAGAAATTGGTTTTGAATATGCTACGCGTTCGGGTGTCTCCTGGGGTCTTAATGATTTGCGAGTGCCGGTTGAAAAAAAACAATTATTGGCCGCGACAGAAGAAGAAATTGAAAATATTCATCGTCAGTATTTGGAAGGCTTGTTGTCGCGCGAAGAGCGCCGAGCCAGAATTATTGAAACTTGGTTTTCGGCCATTGACCGGATTGGTAAATTAGTACACGACGAACTAGATCCGCATGGCCCGGTTAACTTGATGGTGGATTCGGGTGCTCGTGGTTCGTGGGGTCAAACGTCGCAGTTGATGGGGATGAGAGGTTTAATGGTAAATCCAGCCGGTGAAATTATTGAATTGCCGGTAAAAAGTTGTTTAAAAGAAGGTTTAAATGTGCTTGAATATTTTATTTCCACTCACGGGGCCCGAAAAGGTTCTTCGGATACGGCGCTTCGGACCGCGACGGCCGGTTATTTAACTCGCCGCTTGGTAGACGTTTCGCAGGATGTGGTCGTTATGGAAGTTGATTGTGGCGATAAACAGGGAGTTTTTGTTTACCGGGAAGACGGAAAAGACCTAGGCCGCTCTTTGGCTTCGCGTCTTGTTGGCCGAGTCTCCTTAGAAGAAGTGCGCTCGAATGATGAAGTAATCGTTAAAAAGAATACTTTAATTGATAAATACGCGGCTAAAAAAATTGATGATTTGGGACTAGATAAATTACATGTGCGGTCAGTTATTACTTGTCAGTCGCGTCAAGGAATTTGTCAGATGTGCTATGGCTATGATTTAGGCCGCAATCAATTAGTAAAATTGGGCGAAGCGGTGGGAATTGTCACGGCGCAAGCGATTGGTGAGCCGGGAACACAGTTAACGATGAGAACTTTTCATACTGGCGGCGTAGCAGCGGGCGGCGACATTACTCAAGGTTTGCCGCGGGTGCAAGAAATTTTTGAATGTCAGCCGCCAAAAGGTAAAGCGGTTATTTCTGAACTGGACGGTAAAATAGTTGAAATAAAAGAAGTTGGCTCTTCTCGGGTGATTAGAATCCGGGGAATTATGGGTGGCACGAAAGTTGCTAAAAAGAAAAATGAACCAACGAAGAAAAAGAGCAGCAAAAAAACAGTGCCGGCGCCGGGCGAAGAATGTGAAAAAGAATACGCTGTTTCTTTGCGGTCCGGTCTTTGGGTTAAGGAAGGCGATTTAGTAACTCGGGGTCAGCAATTAAATGAAGGACACATTGACTTGAAAGAATTATTTAAACTGGCAGCTCGCGAAGCGGTGGAACGTTACGTTATTAAAGAAGTACAGAATATTTATACTTCCCAAGGAGAAGGCATTAATGACAAACATATTGAAATTATTATTAAAAAAATGTTTTCTCGGGTGCGCGTTAAAGATTCTGGTGATACTAATCTGTTGATTGGCGACGTGGTTGAAAAACAACGCTTCTTAATTGAAAACGATAAACAACGGGCGGCGGGTGGCAAAACCGCGACGGCGACGCAACTATTGCTCGGTATTTCTAAAGTCGCCTTAAGTACAGAAAGTTGGTTATCAGCGGCCTCCTTCCAAGAGACAACCAAGATCCTTATTAACGCAGCCACGCAGGCCAAAGAAGACAAGCTTCGCGGCCTTAAAGAAAACGTAATCATTGGCCGATTAATTCCAGCGGGTACCGGTTACCGGCAAGAGAATAATCAGGAAGCGGAAGAGGAAAAATAGAAAATAAGTGATTGAGCGAAGAAGTGATTGAGTGGTTGAGTAAAAATCCCCTCGCAAGATAAGAGGGGATTTTAGTTGAGAAAAATAATTGACAGAACCTCTAATTCAGACTATTCTACTTAATCGGAGTAGTTCTGTAAAAATTGAACAAAATAATAGAAAATAAGGAGGAAAAAATGAAGAAGAAGGCGGATTATTTTGGGTTGTCACTTTGTGATTTGGGATCAGCCGTCTTTAATATGGGGCGGATTATGGAAGCGGAAGAAATGCAGATGCACGCGTAGATGCACGCCTCGGCGTATTTTACCAAAGTCATTTCGACAAAAAAAGGAAGAGTTCAGGCGGCAAAACAGATAAGGGCTTTTGTTGACCAGCATCTTAGCGAAGGAAAAGAGAAAGAGGTGAGATTACTGGTCTATTTTTTGAACCGTTGCCTCGGTTTTGATACCAAGACAAACTTGATGGAGGCAATCGAAAAAGTCGATCCGAAATTCAAAGCCAAACCGATTGGGTTTGGATTTGTGCAATTTTGGGAATAACGTAACCCAGTCCACACAGTAATGAGTTTTAAAGGCAGACCGCAAATGGTCTGCCTTTTTTATTGCCCAGTTGCGTGATTGGGGAAGATTTAATATAATGTAATAAAGGATTGCTACTTTTTGTGCCGACAAAAAGTAGCCAAAAAACTCTCGTGCGGGCATAAAATTTTGATAAAATCCAGCTCGCCTTGCTAAATTTGCTATCCACAACGCCCCGACCTGACGGATCGGGGCCCCACCACAGCACGCAAATTTTACGCTCGGCTCGCTTGGATTTTCTAATAAAATTTTTGCCATGCACGATTAAAAATAATAATATATAGCTATGGCGAAAAAGTTTAAAGGTGGTTCCAGTTTTAAAGTGCCTAAGTTAGACTTGAAAGACGAAACGAAAAAAGGCATTATTGCGGTTTTGTTTTTTGTTTTTGCCTTAATTTTAATTTTGAGTGCCTTCGGTGCGGCTGGGCAAGTTGGCAATCTTTTATATAAATACCTTGGCTTGCTTTTCGGCTGGGGTTATTTTTTGGTGCCATTATCTTTGATTCTTGGAGGCATCGCAATTTTGAAATCGTTGCACGAGGAGCTTTATGGCGCGCCATTTTTTGGCATTACGCTTTTTCTTTTAAGTTTTTTGGGGGTTCTGCAAATGTTTTTGGGCGGAAACATTGAAAATGGCCGCGGCGGCGGATACTTGGGGCTGGCCATTTCTTATCCTTTTTTAAAATTTTTAGGGATTTATGCCAGTTATATTATTTTAATTGCCTTAATCTTTGTGTCGCTACTGATTACTTTTAATATTTCCTTAAAAAAAATAGCTGATTTTATTTTTGATAGAAATGGTAAAAAGAATAAGAATAAAGATGACGGATCGGTTCTAAAAGAATTACCAGCTGATTCTCCTTTTGATTCTCTGTTGAAAAAAATTATGCCGACGCCCAGTTTCAAAGTAAAAAATTTGGGGGTGATTGAAAATGATAATAAAGAAAAACCAGAGACCAAAGAAAAAGAAAAGGAAAAAGCGCAAAAAAAAGACGAATTTTTATTATTGCAGAGCAAGATGGTAATGGAAGATTACAAATTCCCGCCAATTGATTTACTGGAGCCGGATACGGGCGAACCAACCAGCGGCGATATTAAGACCAATGCTAATATTATCAAACGCACTTTTCAGCATTTTGGCATTGAGGTAGAAATGTCCGAAGTTAATATCGGGCCGACGGTGACGCAATATACTTTCCGGCCGGCGCAGGGGATAAAATTATCAAAAATCACGACACTGGGTAATGACTTATCCTTAGCCTTGGCGGCTCATCCAATTCGCCTTGAAGCGCCAATTCCTGGCCGGTCACTGGTCGGCATTGAATTGCCTAATAAAGCGATGATGAAAGTTCGGTTAAAAAACCTAATTGAACAACCGGATTTTGCGCAAAACCATAAAATGCTGACAATCGCTCTGGGGCGAGACGTAGCGGGCATGCCAGTTTTTGCGGGGCTAGAAAAAATGCCGCATTTGTTGGTAGCTGGCGCGACTGGAACCGGTAAAACTATTTGTTTGAACTCCATTATCACTAGTTTGCTATACCGGCAGGCGCCTAATTTTTTGAAACTTATTTTAATCGATCCCAAGCGCGTAGAATTTCCGGTTTACAATGGTCTGCCGCATCTTTTAACGCCGGTGATCGTTGACCAGGATAAAATGGTTAACGCGTTGCGCTGGGCTGTAGCGGAGATGGAAAGACGTTTTGATATTCTATCTGGACAGCAGACGCGCGATATTATTGCATATAATAAAAAATTTATTGATGGCGAGTTGGAGGAGCCTTTGCCGTATATCGTTATTGTGGTTGATGAATTAGCGGACCTGATGGCTTCTCATGGCCGGGACGTTGAAGCGACCATCGTCAGATTGGCACAAATGTCGCGGGCGGTCGGGATTCATTTAATCTTGGCTACTCAACGGCCATCGGTGGAGGTCATTACGGGTTTAATTAAGGCTAATATTACTTCGCGGATTGCTTTTCAAGTTGCTTCGCAAATTGATTCCCGGACAATTTTGGATGGAGCTGGAGCGGAGAAATTGCTGGGTAATGGCGATATGTTATTTCTATCAGGAGACGTGGCCAAGCCGCGCCGCGTGCAGGGAACTTTTGTTTCAGATAAAGAAGTTAAAAAAGTGGTAGATTTTTTAAGCAAGCAAAATATCGCACAATTTGGCGAAGATATAACCCAAGCTCGTTCAAGCAGCGGGCAAATAGCGAATTGGAATAGCAATGGTGATACGATTGGACCGGATGATGATTTATATAATCAGGCCAAAGAATTAATTATTCAAAGCGGTAAAGCTTCGGCTTCTCTCTTGCAACGACGTTTGCGGGTTGGTTACGCGCGAGCGGCTAGACTATTGGACATGTTAGAAGAAAATGGCATAGTTAGTCCGGGAGATGGCGCTAAGCCACGGGATGTTTTAGTTGGTGAAGCGCGCAATATTCCCGGTACGCCAAAAGTCGGCGATAATGATGATGTTTTGGGAGACTACTAGGAAAAGTTTAAAATGTAAAAGTCAAAGTTAAAAATTTTGGTGTCGCTCCGCGACTTATTTAATAAATGCGCGAAGCGCATACATTAACTTTACATTTTGATTTTTTAATTTTAAATTGTTACTATGGTCTTTACGGCAAAAAAAGTAGAAGAAATACCCAGTTTCAGTGAAAAGTTAAGAAAATCCAGGGAAGAGCTAGGTCTTTCAAAAGAAAAAGCGGGACAGCTATTAAATTTTCCGGCCAGATATTTTGATTATCTGGAAAAAGGGGAATTAGATAAATTGCCGGCAGATGTCTACAGCAAAGGTTTTTTAAGAAAGTACGCCAAGATTCTAGACATTGAACCGGATCTTTTGGTCTTGGAGTTTGAGAAAGAAATAAAAATTATCCGCCACCTGGATAAAGGATTTAATGAACACCTGTCATTGCCGAGTTTACGCGTTAGCCGTTGGATAATTACGCCAAAAACTTTGGGACTAGGCGCGGGAATAATCTTGGCTTTATTGATAATCGGATATTTAGGCTATCAACTTCATTTTTTAATCAGTCCGCCTAGCCTGGCAGTCTTTGAGCCAGCGCCGGATTCAATTGCTGAAAATTCCTTGTTGTCGGTGAGAGGAACGGTTGAGGCAACGGCCAAGTTGACGATAAATGGCCAAATGGTTTATGTTAATGAAGATGGCGGTTTTAAGCAAGAGGTACAACTTAGCCAAGGATTAAATACTATTAGAGTGGAAGCAGCTAATCGGTTCGGAAAAACGAGTTTGGTGGTAAGACAAGTGATGTTGAAATAGCGGCTCGGGTTTACTTTCTGAAAACTTAAAATTTCCCCAGCGTGGAAATTTTACTCGCCAGTTTTGTTCGCTCGCCCCCGAAAAGCGGGGGCACCGTGCCCGCTCACAAAACTGAGCGTTTCAGAAAAATAAACCCTCGCCTTAATGTGGGGTAGAATTTGAAGAACCATGCCCGCTCGTTCGGCCTGAGCGTTTTTAAAAGATCTCCCTTGTATTCTGATTGGGGATTTACTTCTAGTTGTAATTTTACTAAAAACTAATAACTACAAACTAAAAACTATCCATATGACAAAACAACAAGAAGCGGAAGAAAAAACAGAAAAATCAAAAGCGCTGGAAACGGCGATTGATGAGATAAAAGAGAAGTTTGGCGAAGGCTCAATTATGAAGCTGGGCGAGGCCAAACGGGTGAACATTGACTCCATTCCGACTGGCTCTATTTCCTTAGATTTGGCTCTAGGAGTGGGGGGGTTGCCCCAGGGTAGGATTATAGAGGTCTACGGGCCAGAATCAAGCGGCAAGACGACTTTAGCTCTACACACAGTGGCGCAGGCTCAAAAGAAGGGCGGTCTTTGCGCCTTCGTGGATGCTGAGCATGCGCTAGACCCGGAATATGCCAAACGGATTGGTGTCAAAATTGACGACTTATTAATCTCTCAGCCTGATACCGGCGAGCAGGCTTTAGATATTGTAGAAAGCCTAGTTCGTTCAGCGGCGATTGATTTAATTGTAATTGATTCAGTGGCAGCGCTAACACCGCGGGCGGAAATTGAAGGCGAAATGGGCCAGCAACATATGGGTTTGCAGGCGAGACTTATGAGCCAAGCTTTGCGTAAATTGACGGCCATTGTGGCCAAGTCCGGCACGGCGGTAATTTTTATTAATCAAATCCGGATGAAAATCGGCATTGTTTTTGGCAATCCCGAGGAAACGCCGGGCGGTAAAGCTTTAAAATTTTATTCTTCGGTTCGCCTGGATGTCCGGCGCACAGCGCAAATCAAACAAGGCGAAAATATTATTGGTAACCGGGTAAAAGTAAAAGTGGTGAAAAATAAAGTGGCTGCGCCGTTTAGAATTGCCGAGTTTGATATTATGTATAACCGGGGTATTTCGTATGAATGCGATGTCATTAATACCGGTGTAAAATATGGGGTAGTCTCCAAAGGCGGCGCCTGGTTCAATTACGGTGACATAAAATTAGGTCAGGGCATGGAGGCTTCTAAAACCTATTTAGTTGAGAATCCAAAAATAACGGTTGAAATTGCGAAGAAAATAAAAGAAGAGGCGGGGAAAGAAAATATTTACGCGTAAAAATTTTGATGCCAAGATTGATATCTGACATCAGCAGTTTTATTAGTATTTTACTCTCTAATTAAATTGTGGATAACTTATTAAAAAGGCTTGTTCAAGCCTTTTTAATTTATATTGACAGACCATTTGGTCAGTATTATCATAAAAGCATGAATACAAACATTACTGAAAAACAAAAAAATGTCT
Organism: uncultured Candidatus Saccharibacteria bacterium; assembly: GCA_964647205.1. Taxonomy (GTDB): domain Bacteria; phylum Patescibacteriota; class Minisyncoccia; order Portnoybacterales; family GWB1-42-6; genus CAZYIG01. The sequence goes on from CAZYIG010000003.1 coordinate 17,573, forward strand.
TAGAAGCTATTTATAATAGTCTGGAATCTGCGAATATTCCGCCTACTTTAGCGGAAATTAGACAAAGTATAGGCGTTAAATCAAATCAGGTAGTCCTTGATATTTTAAAAGCGCTTGAAAACAAGGGTTTTATAAGAAGAGAGCAAGGAAAAGCCAGGAAAATAACAATTTTACCGTTGGGATTTAATGTTTTAGGAAAAAATCAAGAAATTCCGCTTTTGGGTATAAGCTCTGCCGGGCCCTTTATAGAATCGTTGGATTCTATCGCTACTTGGTTTCCTTTGCCGGGTGAAGTTTTAAAAAACGAACAGATAAAACAATCAAGAGAAGAATTTTTTGCTATTCAGGTTCAGGGCGATTCAATGATTAATGCTGGAATAAATGATGGGGATAGACTATTGGTTAAGAAAACTCGTGAATTTAGATCCGGTGATATAGTGGTGGCACGATGCGACGACGGCACAACAGTTAAAAGATTCATTGCCGAGAGCGATGGTCGCGCTTATCTTCGCCCGGAAAATCCGGCTTATGATAATATTCCTATTTACGAGGAGATGATTTTTGAGGGAAAGGTAATTATAAATTTAAGCCAAATAAAATAATATGGCCGATGAAAAATTAGTTAGTCAAATAGTGAATAAAATCTTAAAAGATCCGTCGATTCAATACGGACTAAAAGAATTTGACGGCATTAAAGCTGAGCAAGTTTTAGATATTTTTGAAAAAGAAAACGGCAAATTTTATTTGAAGTGTTTGAAGAGAGAAAAAGATATTTTGATTTTGAACGAAGAAAAGAATTTGTCTAAACCAGAGGAGATAATCCGTCAGCTTTGGATTTATAAGCTGACCAAAAATTATGGCTATCCAATGGATAGGATAGACCTGGAAAAAGATATTCGTTTTGGCCATGAAATACACTCCAAGGCGGCCGATATTATTGTTTATCGCGAAGACAAAGAAACGCCGCTCTTAATTATTGAAACAAAAAACCCTTCCGAGAAAAAAGGCTTGGATCAATTAAAAACCTACATTAATTCCGAGGGCGCGCCAATCGGCGTTTGGTCAAATGGCGTGGAAAAAGTTGTGCTTTATCGTCCTTATCCTCGCGAGTTTCAAACTTTGCGTGAGATTCCAAGAATTAATCAGACCATAGAAGATGTTTTGTCTGAAAAATTAACGCTTGATAATCTTCAAAAAAGCTATGATTTGGTTAAAATTTTAAAAATACTGGAAGAACTAGTTTTGGCGGGCGCTGGTGTTGATTCTTTCACGGAAATTTTTAAACTAATTTATGCCAAACTTTATGATGAAAAAGAAGCGAGAAAAAGAGGCGGAGAGGTTTGGTTCAGGCAATCAAAAGATGCTCAAATAACTTTTGACACGATAAACAAGTTATTCCATGGGGCGGCGCAGGAATGGCCCGGAATTTTTTCGTCTCACGACAAAATAGAATTGTCGCCTAATCATTTATCTATTTGCGTTGGCAAGTTGGAAGATATAAAATTATTGGATTCTGATTTAGAAGCGATAGATGCCGCCTTTGAATATCTTTTGCCCGATGTCGCCAAGGGTAAAAAGGGACAATATTTTACTCCGCGCCACGCCATTGATATGGCGGTCAGAATGTTAAACCCCAAAGACGGGGAATATATTATAGACCCTGCCTGTGGTTCGGGCGGGTTTTTAATCCACGCTATGCGTTATATCTGGAACAATGAATTAAAACATGCTGATAAGCCGGCTAAAACCGAATACGCGCAAAAATATATTTATGGCATTGACTTTGACGACAAGCCGACAAAAATTGCCCGGGCAATGATGTTAATCGCCGGCGATGGCAAATCGCATATATTAAAATTAAATTCTTTAAATTCTAAAGAATGGCAGGGCGATGAAAATGAAAAACTACGCGCTCGCGCCGAATTACAACAGCGACTGCATAAGTTTGACGATTATGATAAAAACAAACAAAACCAAGATAACTTTAAATATTTTGATTTCGATATTTTATTAAGTAATCCGCCATTTGCCGGAGAAATTCACGAAACCTCACTTTTACGCGAATATGAACTGGCTAAAAATGATAAAGGTAAATTACGCAATAAGATGGAGCGGCATATTTTGTTTATTGAGCGAGCTTTGGATATGTTAAAACCGGGCGGTCGCTTAGCCATCGTTTTGCCGCAGGGCGTTTTGAACAACACAAATATGGAATATGTCCGCAATTATCTTTTGGAAAAAGCGCGAATCTTGGCAGTTGTTGGGCTTCACGGCAATACTTTTAAGCCTCACACCGGCACAAAAACCAGTATTTTGTTTTTGAAAAAATGGGGAGAGAGAGAAAAGCCATTAGCCGATTACCCTA
>CAZYIG010000004.1:0-5204 GCA_964647205.1 uncultured Candidatus Saccharibacteria bacterium
GGATGTTCTTCCAGTTTTCATAGACAATGATGGAAAAACTTTCTTTGGATATTCTATGAATGTTTTGCATCCAAAGCTCGGTAAAGTTATCCGGCAGGGTATCAGTTTCCAAATACCGTCGATTTTTCTTCGCGCCAAAGCCCGTGGTCACCCCATCCTTTTGCTTGGTCTTCCCTTTGAGGTAATCAAGTATATATGGAGGATCGGTGAAGCACATATCGGCTTTTTGGCCGTTCATCAACTTGAGCATCTCTGCTTCTGTGGTGGAATCGCCGCAAAAAAGCCGCGAACCGTTGATTTCGTAGGCATCGCCTTTTTGCACGGAGATTCCCTGGATGTTTAATTTCTCCAGTTCTTTTTGTAAGTCAAATAGCTCGGTGTTCTCTTCCATGGGAAAAATATCATCCAGCTCCTCGCTGTTAAAGCCGATGTTGGCCAGGAACGCTTCGTCAAACTCCGCCAGAAGTTCAAGGTCAAATTCTCCGGTGTTCTTGTTGAGGCGGATATTAAGCTCTTTCTCTTTGTTAATATCTTCTATATTCGTATACACGACCGGGACGGTTTCAAATTTTAATTCTTTGGCGACCTCCAGCCGGAAGTGACCGCCGATCACGATATTTTTTCGCTTGGGAGATGAGTTAACGATGACTGGGTCGACCAGTCCAAAGCGGCAAATCGATTCTTTTAGCTGATCCGTTTGCTCCTTGCTGTGCTTTCGCGGATTATATTCTGACGCTCGAAGTTCATTGATCGGAACTTCAACGATGTTTATTTTTTGATTGGTCATAATTTTAGGCTTAATTTTAATAACTAAAAAAGCACCAGCCCTTATAGGGAGTGGCGCTTTTTGATTTATCGACCGAGTAATATCAAAAAAAGTACCTTTCCATAAAGGCAATGATTTTTCGAGATTACTCAGTCTATTTTCTCTTTTTTACAAAGAGACTCTCGATAGACGTCGTTACGGAGATGCCAGGGAGAGAAGTCCCAGCATCTAGTTTCAAAAAATTTGTATTCGATTTGTACGCGGTGCTTTGCACGAACTGATCCGTGCAATTAATAGCATTATAGTTTAGCCAAAAATGCTGTCAAGCCCCTGTAGTCTAGGGAGCGTTATGGATTCTATAAAAAGCCCTTTCGACTGTCGCATTTGTCGCATTTTGAAAATCTAGACCCCGACCCGAGTGCCTCAGACAACCATTGTAGAAAGTGCTATAATATCCTTACTGGGCTTGAAACCAGGGGTACTTAACCCGACTGTTCAACAGTCAGTTTTTAGTTTTTATGATATAATGAATTTAAGGCAAATAAGGTAAAATATATGAGCTCGGAAGCCGCAAAAGAGATTTTTTTAAAAGTTTATGCTAATCTTCCTCTGGGGGTAAGGGAGGAAATTATTCTTATTTTAGAAGGTAAGCCGATGACATGGAATGCGGCATATTTAGAAGTTGATAATGATACAAAATATTCCGATGAAATTTTAAACAGATTAGAAGAGCTTAAAATAATATGAATAAAAATAATGAGCAGAAAAAAACTAGAAAGAAAGAAGAAGAAATGAAGGAATTGGTTATAGCGCGACTTAAAACTATGTCGTCTGATAAAAAATTATCAATCGGATCAGCCGGTGATTTTACCAGAGACGAACTTATTGATCACGTAGGAAAAGAAGATGAGCTAGGCAAGAAAATCGTTGAAGTGCAAATGGAGTACTTAAGATTATTAAAAGAAGGAATTTTTTATGAGCGGAACGCTGTTGGTCACGAGGCCTAAGTATGACGATACGACTCACTATCTTTTTTATTGGGCGCAAGAGGTTATTGATTTCGCGAAAGAAAAAGGCATCAAGGTTTTAGATTTGGATAAAGAAAGGGCGAATAAGAACGAATTTGAAAGTGTGGTCGCTAAAATGCGACCTTCTTTTATTTTCTTGAATGGTCATGGCAGCACAGATTGTGTTACGGGTCGCGATAACGAGATCTTACTTCAAGTGGGCGACAACGAAAAGATGCTAAAAGAAAAATCAGTTTACGCTTTGTCTTGCAGCTCGGCTAAAAAATTAGGACCAGCAAGCATTGAAAGCAAAGCTAAAGTTTATTTAGGGTATGATGACGTCTTTATCTTTTCATATGAACCAGATAAACTATCAAAACCGCTTAATGATAAAACTGCCGAATTATTTATTAGTCCATCAAATCAGTTGGTCATTTCTATTTTAAAGGGGCATACGGCGAGTGAGGCCTATGAAAAATCTCAGAAGTTTTTTATGAAAAATATTCAGAAATTGGTAACAAGTGATTCATCTGATTCCGAACTAATTCAATATCTTTTATGGGACAAAATGCATCAAGTTTGTTTGGGCGATGACAAGGCTGTTTTATAGCGCTAGATTTAGATTTAAAAACGGTACCTGACACCTTTCTGACACGATGTGTTTTGGAAAAAAGATTTTCCAGAGAATGACCAATATGCTACGGATGGCGAAAAATTAAAAGAGAGCAGAAAAGCAGTTTTAGCTTCGGCTGGCTGGATAATCCCAGGCCACGCTGGAATCTATAAAATTTAATTTAAATTTTTATGACAGAAAAACCGCCAGCTCAATTTGAAAATAAAAGTGATACTAGAGACCAGAAAGTAAAAGAGCTTCTCACCTTGGCTACGGAATTGCGTGAAAGTCAGGAAACGTTTCCTTTCTCCGGCATTGAGGCGGAGGCTTATGCAAAATTAAAGGCAAGCGATGAAGAATTTCCCGGATGCGTTACGCCAATAGACGAGCTATTAGAGAGATTTAAGAACGAAGGAATGAGAGTGGCGTTAGGGGTTTATTCCGAAAGTGAATTTGTTTTCATCTTGCCAGCGCAGAGCGGTGATCTTAGAAATGACAGTATCTATCCTAGGCACTTGCAAGTTAATGAAACAATGGACGAGTGACTAAAAAAGTTGATTCTGGCGAACAAATAGAATATAACATTAGCTATTTTTGACAAAATAAGGTAATGTGCATCAGTTATTACTTTATTTTTTTCTGGCAGAATATTCTGCCAGCCCTGGAGCCCCGAGTTTGTCGAGGGGCGGAAGGAAAAAACATAGCATCCAGCGATTTTTGAAAAATATATAATTTGCCTTTCAAAAATTGCGTCAACCTTTGCTCTTGGCAAAGGTTGCGTCCTTTAGGACGGGATGATCTATTTTTTTTGCGCGATATGGCAAAGCAAGAAGTTTTACTTAGGTTTGATAAAGTGTCATTTGGCTACGGCCATCTAAAACCTATTCTGAAAGAGGTTGATTTTCCGGTACGCCGCGGGGCGAAAATCACCCTGATGGGGCAGAATGGTTCGGGTAAAAGCACTATTTTCCATCTGATTACTGGCGAGCTAAAGCCTGACGCAGGGCAGATTAATATGGAGCAGAAACTAGTGGTGGCCACGGCTCGCCAAGTTATTCCGCGCGGCCAAATGGATTTAACTGTGCGGGAATTTTTTGCCAGATGTTTTGCCGATAAAAAATACGACCTTGATTTGCGGATAGAGGAAATTTTGAAAGTAGTTAATCTTCGGGCGCCGCTTGAGAAAACTGTTAAAGCTTTTTCCGGCGGCCAGCAGGCCCGGTTGCTTCTGGCTTCGGCTTTAATTCAAGATCCGGATTTACTCTTGCTGGATGAGCCAACCAATAATTTAGATAAAGAGGGCATTGCTCATCTGACGCAATTTCTAATTGATTACAAAAAAACCTGTATCGTTATTTCACATGACGCTGATTTTTTAAACTCTTTCACCGAGGGGGTTTTGTACCTAGATATTTATACTCGTAAAATTGAGCATTACGTTGGCGATTATTTTGACGTGACAAAACAAATCGCTGTTCGCCTTGAAAAAGAGAATATGAAGAATGCACAATTAGCTAAAGAAATTCAAGAAAACAAAGATAAGGCTAATTTTTTTGCCAACAAAGGAGGCCGGATGAGGCTTTTGGCTAAGCGGATGCGAGATAAAGCGGATGAGCTGGAAGAAGAAAAAATTGATGTGCGCCGGGAAGATAAAACTATCCGGCCATTTATTATTCCGTCGCAACCCGATCTTTCCGGTGAAATTATAAACATTTCAGCGTATACAAGTTTTAAAAATCATAAGCCGGTGGCGCGAAAGACGAGTGTTTCGCTAAGAAAAAATCAGCATTTATTGTTGGTCGGGCCCAATGGTATCGGTAAAAGCACTTTTTTGGAATCGCTGGCGCGAGGCACGGCTAAAGGAATCGCCATTGCGCCGGGCACCAAGATTGGCTATTATCGCCAAGATTTTTCCACGCTTAATTTTGAAGATACAGTTTATGCGTCGTTGTTGTCGGTGATGAAGCATAAAATTGAACATGATTTGCGCTCAGCGGCAGCGGGTTTTTTGCTTAATAATGATTTAATGAAATCAAAGATTGGCAGTTTATCGGAGGGGCAAAAAGGATTAGTAGCTTTTGCTCAACTGGTGCTGCAGGAGCCGGGACTCTTAATTCTGGATGAGCCAACCAACCATATTAATTTCCGGCATTTACCTATCATTGCCCAGGCGCTGGATAAGTATGGAGGAGTGATGATTCTGGTTAGTCACGTGCCTGATTTTGTTAAACAGATTAGGTTTGACGATACTCTTGATATGGGGAAATAATCATTTATTCTAGAAGCTATTTTATGCTATTCTTAAAGCAGGAGTCTATTTAGTAATAATTTTTTAGGAATAATATTATGAAAAAAGGATATAAAAATAGCATTGAACAATCAACGCTGGCCAATAATAATTTTCGACAAGTGCTCTACACGGCAAAATATTGCCAGTTGGTTTTAATGTCGCTCTTGCCGGGCGAAGAAATTGGCTCGGAGGTGCACGAAGATGGCGATCAATTTTTCCGTTTTGAAAAAGGCGAAGGGAAAGTAATCATTAACGAAACGGAATACACTGTTGGCGATGGCGACGCGGTAATTGTGCCAGCTGGCGCGCAACACAACGTAATTAATACTTCAGCAAACGATGCGTTAAAACTTTATACAATCTATGCCCCGCCTCATCACCAAGACGGTGTGGTTCGGGCAACCAAGGCTGAAGCGGAGGCAAATGGTCCAGAATTTGAAGGCGTAACAACAGAATAATCATTCAAAGTCGGACTTCGAATAAAGAAAAAAGGCGTCCCTCGATTATGATCGGGACGCCTTTGGCGTT
>CAZYIG010000004.1:5304-18159 GCA_964647205.1 uncultured Candidatus Saccharibacteria bacterium
AATTTGGCCACTTCATGGGATTCCCTCCTTATGACGATTAGATGAAAAGAACTGGAACAAACAATCAGAATATAGTATTTTAGGATATAAGAGGTAGGGAGTCAATGAAGCTTATGAATCAAAATCAAAAACATAATTTAATGCTGTCAATCAAGGAAGAGGTAATTACTTGCCAAAAGTGTGGGCTTTATAAAACACGAATTTTGCCGGTGATTGGACAGGGGAGTCACAATGCGAAAGTCATGTTTATTGGCGAGGCGCCCGGAGCCAACGAAGATAAAACCGGGGTGCCATTTTGCGGTCGGGCGGGGCAGATTTTAAATTTACTGCTGGAATCAGTCGGTATTAAAAGAGAAGATGTTTATATTGCCAACATTCTAAAAGACCGGCCGCCGGGCAACCGGGAGCCGGCTCCCGATGAAATTACGGCTTGCACGGCGTATCTTTTAAGGCAGATTACAATTATTGAGCCAAAAATTATTGCGACACTGGGAAATTATGCTACCCATTTTATTTTAGATAAATTTGGGGCGCCGGAGAGTCAGTTGGGGATTAGTCGTCTGCGAGGCAAGAAATTTCCAGTTCAGGATCCAATAACTCAAAAATCTTATATTGTTATTCCTTTGTATCATCCGGCGGTGGCGGTTTACAATAGCCAATCGCTGGATGCTCTAAAAAGCGATTTTAAAATTATTAGCGAACAATTAAAAATCCTCTAGCCATGTATTATTTGTATATTGTTAGATGCAAAGATAAGACTTTGTATGCGGGAATTGCTACCGATTTAAAACGGCGGCTGAATGAACATAATAATTCTAAGTTGGGAGCCAGATATACGCTGGCGCGCCGGCCGGTAAAATTAGTTTACGCCAAAAAATTCCGCAATCGATCATCAGCTTCAAAAGCAGAGAGTCGGATAAAAAAATTATCGAGGCAAGAGAAACTTGATTTAATTAAACAATTTTGCAAACAGAAATCAAAATAGACAAAATAATCCGTTCCCGAAGAAGGAGTATTGCATTGGTCGTTTGTCCCGACGCAACGCTTGTTGTGCGTGCGCCGATGAGAATCTCTTTGGAATATATTCAGGATTTAGTTTTTCGAAAACGACTCTGGATTGATAGAAAAAGAAAACAGGCGCTAAAAAATGGTTCACCGGCCAAAGCTAAAGAATTTATTGATGGCGAAGACTTTTTTTATTTGGGCGAAATTTATAAATTGAAAATCGCGGCAATTAAAAAAATTGAAGTAGGGGAGTCTTTGTTTTTCCCGGCCAAATATTTAAATAAGGCGCGCGCTAAGATGACCGAGTGGTATAAGCAAAAAGCGCGGGAAGAAATTACCAAGAGAGCCATTATTCTTAGCCGCGTTACCGGCTGGAATTTTAAATCAATCTCAATTACGAGCGCCAAAACTCGCTGGGGTTCGTGCGGCGCCAAAGGGTCAGTCAATTTTACATGGAAGCTAATCATGGCGCCACTTGATGTGATTGATTATGTGGTAGTGCATGAACTAGCGCATATGGTTGAGCGAAATCACTCAACGAGGTTTTGGAGCAGAGTAGAGGCGATTTTGCCCGATTATAAAATTCGGCAAAAATGGCTGAGGGATAATCGGGCGAATTTTAAAATTTAAGGAGTGAGGCTAATGTCGTGGATAGCTTTTGCCTCGCGGCTTTTTTTTATGGCTTTTTTATGGCATAATCTAAGATAAGGAGGGGAGATTAAGGATAAATATTTTTTATGGAAATAGGAAATTATGTTTTCCCAGCCGGTTTTTTGTGGGGAGCGGCCACGGCATCTCATCAGGTAGAAGGCAGTAATCTTAACGATTGGTCGGAATGGGAAAAAGTGAATGCCGAACGCTTAGCCAAAGAAGCCAGAAAAAAATGGCAACCTTGGCAATGGGAACATTTTCCGGCTATGTTTGAGGCGCAAAATTATATTTCCGGCCGAGCTTGCAACCACTATAATCGTTTTAATGAAGATTTTGATATCGCTAAATCTTTAAGTCAGAATGCCCATCGTCTTTCTTTGGAATGGTCGCGTATTGAGCCGGTCAAAGGCCAGTTTAGCCAAGAGGCGATTAGCCACTATAGCCAAGTACTGGAAGCGTTAGAAAAAAGAGAGTTAAAACCTTTTGTGACGATTAATCATTTTAGTTTGCCGGTGTGGTTTAGCCAGCTTGGCGGCTGGGAAAATCGAGACTCGGTCTTCTTATTTGGTAAATTTGTAGACTATCTGGCCAAAAACCTAGGTCATCAAATAACTTTTTGGTTAACCTTAAATGAACCATGGGTTTATCTATCCAGCAGCTATTTGCAAGGCTCTTGGCCGCCGCAAAAAAAAAGCTGGCTGGCCGGTCTTAAGGTTTTTAGAAATTTAATTGACGCCCATAAAACCGCTTTTAATATTATAAAAAGCCATTATCCAGAGGCTCAAGTTGGTTTAGCCGAAAATAATGTTCATTTTGAAGGCCCAATGGGTTTTCTGGCTCACTGGTGGGTTAATCGCCGGTTTTTGGATTTAGTCGGCTGGCGGATGGATTTTATCGGTTTAAATTATTATTTTCATAGTAAAATAAAAGGATTCAAATATAATCAGAATGAAAATAAAGAGCTTTCCGACTTAGGCTGGGAGCTCTATCCAAAAGGAATTTATCATGTTTTAAAAAATTTAAAAAGATATAAAAAACCGATTTATATCACAGAAAATGGGTTGGCGGACGCCAAAGATGAAAAGCGGGCTAAATTCATTAAAGAAAATATTTTTTGGATGCACAAAGCTATGAGGGACGGCGTTGACGTGCGTGGCTATTTTCATTGGTCGTTGCTGGATAATTTTGAGTGGGATAAAGGTTTCTGGCCAAGGTTTGGTTTGATAGAAATTAATTACAAGACATTGGAGCGCAAAATTCGGTCCAGCACCTATGAATACGCTAAAATTTGTAAAGAAAATACATTAATTTTATGAACTGGTTTATTTTTGCCCTGGTTGGTTATCTTTTATATTCGCTCGTCACAATCAGCAATAAATTTTTATTGCGTCAGCGAGCCACGACCAAACCATTGGTTTTTACTTTTTGGATTTGCTTGTTTAGTCTTTTAACTTTTATTCTGGCGCCATTTGGTTTGCATTGGCCGGGATTAAGCTGGCTGACCTATGATCTTCTAGCGGGATTAGTCTTTTTTGTCGCACTCTTATCTTTTTATAAGGTTTTAGATATTAATGAAGCCTCGCGTTCAGCTTCTTTGGTAGGCGGATTGACGCCGATTGTTATTTTGGTATTATCTTATTTTTTTCTGGGCAGCACCCTTGGCTATTTTCAGTTTTGGGCTTTTATGCTTTTGGTGGCCGGCGGACTTTTAATTTCCTTAGAAAAAATTAGGCATAGCTTTCGGGAAGGAGTTAAAGGTCTGGGTTTTTTATTTTTGACCATAATTTTCCACGCGATTTATTTTGTCATGCTGAAATATCTTTTTAATTATCAGGATTTTATAACCGGTTTTGTCTGGTCCCGCCTGGGACTAGTCATTGGCGCTCTGGCGATTTTAATTTATGGCCCGTGGAGACGGGAGATTATAAGTTCCCTGCATCAGGCGACGGCCGGTATTGGCTCTTTAATGGTTGGCAGCAAGATAGCGGCTGGTTTTGGTTCACTATTTATTAGTTTGGCTGTTTTTCAAGGAGACGTGACGTTGGTTAATGCGCTTAAAGGTTCAGAATATGTTTTTTTATTTTTACTGACAATCTTACTTTCAAAGAAATTTCCTAATATTTTGCACGAAAAACATAGCCGAGGCATAATTTTGCAGAAAATCATAGCCATTATTTTAATTTGTGCGGGCTTAGTGCTAATTGCTTTATGATCAAAAAACGCTACATTTTTTTAATTATTATTTTATTGCTGGCTGGCGCGTTGGTTTATTTGGGCCGGGCGACCGCCGATTCTAATCGCCAAATCAACTGGGGCATAACGTTTGAAAAAGACTTTGCCAAAAAATTAGGACTGGATTGGCGGGCGGCGTATGTGGCAATTTTGGATGACTTAAAGATAAAGAAAATAAGAATAGCTGCTCGCTGGTCGGATGTTGAACCGACGGAAAATAATTTTAATTATACCGAATTGGATTGGCTAATAAACGAAGCGGCCGCCCGGAAAGCAGAAGTTATTCTCGCGGTTGGTTATAAGCTGCCGCGTTGGCCCGAGTGCCATAATCCATCTTGGGCTGGCGATTTGCGGCCGGCCGTGCTGGCCTATATTGAAAAAACGGTTAATCGCTACAAAGATAATCTAACCGTTTTTGCCTGGCAAGTAGAGAACGAACCATTTTTGCCTTTTGGCGAGTGCCCGGCTTTTGATGTTAATTTGCTGGATGAAGAAATTGCTTTAGTTAAAAAATTAGATAATCGGCCGGTGGTTATAACTGATAGCGGAGAATTAAGTCTCTGGGTAAGAGCGGCTAGCCGCGGCGATATCTTTGGTACAACAATGTACCGTTGGGTTTGGAACGAACTGGCGGGCTCTTATAAATATCCGATTCCGCCGGCTTTTTTCCGGGTAAAAGAAAGATTGACCAGATTTTTTGTTGGCCAAGAGAAACCTTTTATTGTCATTGAACTTCAGGCCGAACCTTGGACTCATAAACAAATTTATGAAATATCAATTGAGGAACAATTAAAATTAATGCCTTTGTCTGAAGTTAAATATACGATTGATTATGCTAAGCAGGCGGGATTTTCGGATTATTATCTGTGGGGAGCGGAATGGTGGTATTATTTAAAACAGAATAATCATCCGGAGTATTGGGATTATGTTAAAGGTTTGGTCGCGGTAAATAGTGTAAAATAAAATATATGGATAAATCGGAATTTAAAAGATTAGTTGAAGAAGGAGTGGATTTAGTGCCGGAAGAATTTTTAAAAAAACTGGAAAATGTAGCAATCGTCATTGAGGATGAGCCCTCCCAGTTTCAGAGAAAATCAGCTAAAATAGAAGAGGGAGTATTGTTGCTCGGCCTGTATGAAGGTGTGCCACAAATTAAGCGAGGACCACATTATGGCATGACTTTGCCGGACAAAATAACTATCTTTCAAAAACCAATTGAAACGTCAGCCGCTTCGCCAGAACAAATTAGAGAAATAGTTAAGAATACTGTCTGGCATGAAATTGCTCATCATTTTGGCAGCGGCGAGCAAGGAGCAACCGCCGCCGCAGGTCATCAGAAAAATAAAAAATAAGTTTAATTTTATGTATTATATTGGTTTTGATATCGGCGCTTCCAGCATTAAAGCAGTGCGGATAGAGGATAGAAAAATAATAAAAACCGCTCTGCGGCCATTGCCGCTGGCTTTAGGGGATTTCTTGGAGACGCTCGGCGCGATGTTTAGAGAATTAAGTAAAAATGTGACGGAAATTAGCGGCGTGGGTTTTGGTTTTGCCGGCATGTTAGATGAGCGACGAGAGATAATGTTGATTAGCCCGAATATAAAGTATCTTAATAATCAACCATTGAAGAATCTTTTGACGGAAAAATTTAAGCCCTATCCGGTAAAAATAGAACATGATGCGCATTGTTTTTTGCTGGCTGAAAAAAAAGTTGGTTTAGCGAAAGACTTAACAGATGTTTTTTATGTAACTTTGGGTTCGGGCATTGGCGGGGCCTTAATGGTTGACGGAAAAATATCTATCGGCGCGCATGGCGCAGCTGGTGAAGTAGCGCATACGATTATCAATATTGACCAAGCAACAGAGCTTGAATCGCTAGCTTCTAATAAATTTATAGTTAGCCTTTTGGGCGTTGGTTCAATGGAAGCCGGCAGATTGGCAGAGATGGGGGATAAAAAAGCGCGGCAAGTTCTAGGTCAGCTGGGCCAAAATTTAGGCGTGGGAATTGCTAATATTATAAATATTTTTGATCCCCAGGCGGTTATTATTAATGGCGGCATTAGCGAAGAACAAGAATTAATTTTACCCGGGATTAAAGAAAATATTGCCAAATTTGTCGCCTCACCAGCGGCTAGAGAAACTAAAATTTTATTTAGCCAGCTGGGCCGTTTTGGCGGCGCACTGGGTGCGGCCTTAATGCTTGAAGAATAAATTTACCCTGTTAAATAATTTTAAATTAATGAGCATTTTTTTTAATATTTTAATTTCTGTTTCAGTGGCAACAGCAGCGGCACTGGCGGGAGTTTATGGCGCGCGTTTTTTCAATTATAAAATAAGAAAGTACGAAATTTATTTAATCAGCTTGGCAGCCGGATTACTGTTGGCCAACGCTTTTTTGCGCTTGTTGCCCGAAGCCATAAAATTAACCACTGTTTGGCCGTATTGCCTGCTGGTAGCGATAATTATTTTTTATCTGCTGGAGCAACTGGTCATGATCCATTCCTGCCGCGAAGAACACTGCGAAAATCATGCGATGGGGCTAATGAGCTTGGCCGGTTTAACTTTTCATTCGTTGGTTGATGGCCTGGCCATTGGTGTCTCTTTTGAAGTAGGCTTTGGCATCGGGCTTGTTTCATCAGCGGCGATAATTTTTCATAAGATTGCCGAGGGTGGCTGCACGTATTCTTTATTGATTTGTGACGATAAGTTAAAAAATCGCGCTATGTTATTTTCTTGGCTGGTCGCTTTGGCCACACCAGTGGGTGCTTTGCTGGCCTATAGTTTTTTGCGACAAGCTTCGCCGGCAGCTTTGGGAATTCTTTTAGCGCTGGCTGCCGGTAGTTTCATTTATATCAGCGCTTCTGACCTTTTGCCGGCAACGCATAAAAAATCAAGCTGGATAAATATTTTATGGTTATTATTAGGGGCGGTATTCGTTTTTTTAATTAATCGCTTAATAGTTTAATATTCGCCGCTATTTTTTATAAATTACTAACGCGGTCTGTTTAAAAAACGTCCTTGACCGGGGCTTTTTTGTTAGGTAAAATGATGGAGTAATATGAACGAAAAAAACAGTAGAATTTATTTGGATTACGCAGCTACCACGCCAACTGACGAGGCGGTTTTTAACGTGATGAAGCCATATTTTTCAGAAAAATATGGCAATGCTTCTTCGGTCCATCAATTTGGCCAGGAATCAGCGGCGGCGGTTGTCCGCGCTCGTCATCAAGTGGCGGAATTTTTAAATTGTCAGCCCAATGAAATAATTTTTACCAGCGGCGCGACCGAAGGCAACAACGCAATTATTAAAGGAATTGGTGCTAATCGCGCTTTAGCCAAAAAAATTGGTGGGAAAGTGCACATTATTATTTCCGCGATTGAACATGAGTGTGTGCTGGCGGCGGCGGAATTTTTGACTAAACAGGAAATTGCGGCCGTAACTTTTTTGCCGGTAAATAAGGCTGGGGTGGTTGAGGTTTCGGAATTGGAAAAAAGCATTAAGCCGAACACCGTTTTGGTTTCTATTATGTACGCCAATAATGAGGTTGGCACAATCCAGCCAATTGCTCAAATTAGCGAATTGTTAAAAAAGATAAATCAGAATCGGGAGAATAAGATTGCCTTTCATACGGACGCGGTGCAGGCGATTAATTATCTTGACTGTGATGTGCAAAAATTAGGCGTTGATTTTTTAACGCTTTCTGGGCATAAGTTTTATGGTCCCAAGGGAGTGGGAGTTTTGTATGTTCGTGCTGGGGCTAAATTTGATAAATTTATGCATGGCGGTGAGCAAGAATTTCATATGCGCTCGGGCACGCATAATACGCCGGGGATTGTTGGTCTGGGCGAAGCCATCAGCTTGGTAAAGAAAAATTCGGCGCATAATAGCAAATTGCAGAGTTTGAGAGATAAATTAATCAGCGGCATTCAGCAAAAAATTTCGCACGCTTTTTTGAACGGCCCGGTTGATAATCGCCTAGTCAATAATGTCAATTTCCGTTTTGAAGGTGTTGAGGGTGAAGCGATTTTAGTTTCGCTGGACCTGGAAGGCGTTGCCGTCTCTACCGGTTCGGCTTGCGCGGCTAAGTCGCTGGAGCCATCATATGTCCTGCTGGCTCTGGGCTTAAATCATTTAGACGCCCATAGCGCTATTCGTTTTAGTCTCGGGCGTTATACGACCGAAGCCGAAATTGACCGGGTACTGGCCATTTTGCCGCCGATTATTGAGCGATTAAGAGGAATTAGCGGGAACATAAAAGGGGATAGGTTAGTTGAGCGAGGGGAATTGCCGAAGGATTTTGGCTGCTAGGAGAGTCAAATTTTAAGCGAATTTAAACGAATATAAAGCGAATAACGAATAAAAAGGGAATAAATGCCAGATAATAAGATAATTTATCCGGAATTAAGTTTTAAGATTATTGGGATTGCTTTTAAGGTTTTTAACTCCCTGCAGTATGGCCATCAAGAAAAATATTATCAGAAAGCTTTTGAGATAGAGCTTAATAATCAGAAGATAAAATACGAAAAGGAAAAAGAAGTTAGCTTAAATTACGACGACCAGAAGATAGGAAAATATTATTTAGATTTTTTAATAGAAGAAAAAATAATCATTGAATTAAAAGTTTTATCATCTTATCGTTATAAAAATATTAGACAGGTTTTAGAATATTTAAAAGAAACGAATAAAAAGTTAGCCATTTTGATTTATTTTACTCAAGATGGTATCAGATATCGTCGGATTGTAAATCCGAAATATAATTCGCTTTAAATTCGTTAAAATTCGTGGAGTATTCGGAAAAAGTTATTAGGCATTTTCAACACCCCAGCAATATGGGAAAGATGGATAATCCCGATGGTATGGGTGAAGTTGGCAACCCGATTTGCGGCGATTTGATGAATATTTATTTAAAAATTGCTAAAAATAATAGTGGCCAAGAAATTATTGAGGATATTAAATTTGAGACATTAGGGTGCGTAGCGGCCATCTCAACTTCTTCAATGGTCACGGAAATGGCTAAGGGAAAAACGCTGGACGAAGCATACGAAATAAAATTTTCTGATGTGGCTAAATCTTTAGGCTCCCTGCCGCCGGTCAAAATGCATTGCGCGGACTTAGCGGTCAAAGGCTTAAGATTGGCGATTGAAAATTATCGGAAGAAAGTAAACTAATTTTTGCACTTAAATCCATGCCGACATCTCAAGCATTAGAAGACAAAGAGAGTGTAGTCGATATTAAAAATACGGCTGCCATTTTAGGTATATCTCCAGCAACGGTTAGGAATTGGGTTAGATGTGGTTATTTGCAGACATCCGGTCAAAGCACAAAATATTTTTTTCAATTAAGCGAAATTGAAAAATTTAAACTAAAAATTTCTAATGGCGATTTCGATAAATTAAATAAAAGAGCAAATAAGGCAAATGCTGACAGAACTTTTATTCCCGAGGAATATATAGAAGATAAGGGTGCATGCAACGAATTAAATATTATTGTGAATTTTATTAAAGAGAACAATGTTGATTTATCTCTTGCTCTTTTGTTGGTGGCTTTAAATTTGCTCAAAAAAGAAAGAATATTATCGGAAGTCAGGATAAAAGATATTATACAAAAAAATGATTTATCTTTTTCTAATAAGCAAATAAAAAAAGAAATAGAATTTTGGCTTGCGGAGATAGAGGAAGAAAAAATAAAATGTGAGTTTTCTTTTTTGCTCTATTGTCCCGTTCCGAAGCAGCGGGATACCCTCGGATTTATTTACCAATCTTTTTTGCTTGAGGGGCAAAAATCTCAAAAAGGCGCCTATTATACTCCGTCGACTATAGTTAACGAGATAGTATCTGAATATGTAAAAAAAGATTCAAAAGTTTTTGATCCTTGTTGTGGAACCGGGCAATTTTTATTGGCTTTTGCAGAGGTCGTAGAGAATCCAGTGGACATCTACGGTATCGATCTTGATGAAGTGGCAGTTAGAATCGCACGATTGAATATTCTGATTAAATTTAAAAATAAAGATTTTATTCCAAGCATTACTTGTAAAAATACTCTTTTTGATGTGGGCAGCCATGATTTATTTAGTTTGAACGATGAAAGTCTTAGAGATTTTGATGTTATAGCGACAAATCCGCCGTGGGGCGTTCATTTTTCAGGGGGAGACATTGAAAAATTGAAAAAGTTTTATCCAACGATAACATCTTTCGAGTCATTTTCTTATTTTCTTAAAAAAAGCCTTGATTTGCTTCGTAGCGATGGAGTAGTTTCATTTATATTGCCGGAATCAATTCTAAACGTAAAAACACACAAAGACATAAGAGGAGATATTTTGAAAAGTTCTCAAATTAAAAAAATAGTCTATCTTAGCAGGGTTTTTAAAAATGTGTTTACCTCGGTTATTAGATTAGATTTGAGAAAGAGTGAAAAGAATAATGGCAATGTATTAATTTGCAAAGAAGACGAGAGACATAATATTAAACAGGCGAGGTGGTCGAATAACCAAGATTTTATTTTTGATATTCATGCTAACGGATTTGATGCTGAGATAATTGATAAAATACACCATACGAAATATACAACTTTAGAGAACAAAGCGAGCTGGGCGTTGGGAATTGTAACTGGAGACAATGGTAAATTTATTACGAATAATCAAGAGAAAGGATTCGAGCCAATTTACAAGGGCAAAGATATTGAGAAGTTTGTGCTAGAGGCGCCCTCAAATTATATTCATTTTGCTCCTGAAAAATTTCAACAAATTGCTCCTACGGAAAAATATCGAGCAAAAGAGAAATTGATTTACAGATTTATTTCAAAGTATTTAGTCTTCGCTTATGATGATAAACAGAGGCTGACTTTAAATAGCGCGAATATTGTTATTCCTAAAATTTCTGATTATCCGATAAAAGTAATTGCTGCATTATTCAATTCGTCACTGTATCAGTTGATCTTTCAAAAAAAATTTTCAAGCATTAAGATTTTGCGGAGCCATATCGAACAATTGCCGTTACCACTGTGGGATAGAAAGACTTTTTCTGAAATTATTGAGTTGGTCGACAAAACAATAAAAGATAAAAATAGATTCGAAGAATTAGATAATTATATTATGGAAAAATATGCTCTTTCGGCGAAAGAGAAAAATTACATTATTGAATTTAATAGATAATTTATGGAAATATTGAAGAAAAATTTAGAAAAATTAATTGATACTTTATCGGTTAAAAATAGAGATAAGCTAAAGAATCATCTCGAGGACTTAATTTCGGTGTATCCTTTTAACGAATATGAATATATTATTTCTAGCTTGTTGGGATTGAATAAAATAAGGCTGAGTGACTATTTAGAGATTAGGAATGAATATCTAATGAGAAATGAGTACCTGCATATTTACGAAAAGTATGGATCGCCTACGGCGTTTGGTATTACATGGGCACAGTCGCATATTCACGCAATTATTCCGGAAATGAAGAAACCCACAAAAAAAGAGCATCCCGATTTTGATAATGAATATGATTTTTTCTATAAATACGAGAGAAGGCATATTAGAATAGAAGTAAAGGCTTCTAGGGCAGTTGATGCAAAAAGTGACGATCCGCTTTATGTAAAGGCTCTTGCATGGAATTCTGAAAAGCCGTTTGATATGAATTTTCAGCAGATAAAACCAAGTCATTGTGATGTTTTTGTTTGGGTTGCTGTTTGGAGAGATACAATCAAATATTGGGTTTTTGCTTCGAAGGAGGTAGAGGGAAACAGATATTATTCAAAAGGACAGCATAGAGGAAATGTTGGCGAAGGTCAACTTCATTTGAATCATGATAATATTAAAGAATTTAGAAAATATGAAGCTCAGCCAAAGGAATTGCTTGAAAAAATCATAGTGGCATATAGAAGGCAAAATAGAAACAAAAAACATAAATAGTTGTTAGGTAGCTAAAAAAATTTCATGCAAATAGATAAATTCACAATTAAAGCCCAAGAAGCGCTGCGCGACGCGCATAATCTAGCGAGCGAGCGCGGACAAACCCAAATTGATGTCTTGCATTTGGCGTTAGCTTTGGTTTTGCAAGAAACGGGACTGGTCACCACTATTTTGGAAAAATTAGAAGTGATTATGCCGTCGCTGGAAACGGAACTAGAAAAAGAAATCACGAGACTCCCGCGGATTTTGGGCGAAGTGCCTTTCGGTCAGGTAGTTTTGAGCCCGGAACTGGGTCGGATAATTAATCAGGCGAGCAAAGAGGCTAAAAACTTGGGCGATGAATATGTTTCGGTGGAACATCTTCTGCTGGCGCTTTTTGAAACCGGCGGGAAATTGCGGGAAATTTTCCGGTCTTTCCGACTGGACAAGAATAATGTTTTGGGCGTAATGGAGAGCGTGCGCGGCGGGCAAAAAGTGACCGACGTTGAACCGGAAAGCAAATATCAAGTGTTGGAAAAATACGCGCGCAATTTAACGGAGCTGGCACGCAAAGAAAAATTAGACCCGGTTATTGGCCGCGATGAAGAAATCAGGCGGGTGATGCAGGTGCTTTCTCGCCGGACGAAAAATAATCCGGTTCTAATCGGCGAAGCCGGTGTTGGCAAAACCGCTATCGTGGAAGGATTGGCCCAGCGGATTGTCAGCGGAGACGTGCCGGAAAGTCTAAAAAACAGAGAGTTAATCGCGCTGGATTTGGGCGCCTTGGTAGCAGGAACAAAATTTCGCGGTGAATTTGAAGATCGGGTAAA
Organism: uncultured Candidatus Saccharibacteria bacterium; assembly: GCA_964647205.1. GTDB lineage: Bacteria > Patescibacteriota > Minisyncoccia > Portnoybacterales > GWB1-42-6 > CAZYIG01. The sequence goes on from CAZYIG010000004.1 coordinate 17,906, forward strand.
AGCGGTCTTGCGTGAGGTGGATCGTTCAGCCGGAAAATATATTTTATTTATTGATGAATTGCACACCCTGGTTGGCGCCGGCGCGGCCGAAGGCGCGATTGACGCTTCAAATTTATTAAAACCGGCGTTGGCGCGGGGCGAATTGCACGCGATTGGCGCCACGACTATCAAAGAATATCAAAAATATATTGAAAAAGATCGGCCTTGGCGCGGCGTTTTCAACAAGTTTATGTCAAAGAACCGTCAATTGAAGA
>CAZYIG010000005.1:0-17592 GCA_964647205.1 uncultured Candidatus Saccharibacteria bacterium
AACAAACTTAGAAAAAGCGGAAAAATATTTTAAGGAGCTTAAAAAGCAAGGTTTTAAGAAAGTAGTTTTAAAAAAAGAAAGGTCTGTTTCCGGGTTTAGCGTTTTTATTATAGAAAAAGAAGATGATTTTAGCCGATGTTTAAGAAACAGCCTTAGTGAGCAAAAAAGTTTTATTTTAGAAGGTTTTATTGAAAATGTTGAATATTGCCCTAATTTTCAATATTTTATCACCGAAAAGAGCATTGAGCTTATTATCGCTACCGATCAATTATTGGAAAAAGACAGAGTTTCTTATTCCGGCAATCTTTACCCTTCATTTCTGGTAAAAAAGCCGGCTGTTTGGAAAACCATTAATGAAATATCGGAAAAAATATGCAATTATCTTCAGACTAAGCGAATTTTCGGTTTGGCGGGAATTGATTATATCGTGACAAAACAAGGAAAAGTTTATTCAACCGAAATAAATGCCCGCACAAATGGAAGCACCTTTCCAGCCTTGATTATCAAAAAATTATTCGGCGATGAGCAAATTTATTGGAAATTTTTTGTTTTTAACGTTAAGCCGATGTCTTTCAGGGATTTTATGGGAAAGAGCGGAAAAGTGTTTATAAAAAAGAAGGGTGATTTTGGAATATTTCCGATTGGCGCTGATATCTTGGATTCTAGCGGGGAGACCCAACTGTTGTCTGCCGGCAAATCACGCAAGGAAGTTGATGAATATATTGATAAGCTGAAGTCTTTATTTTAAGTATGCAGGATTGATTTTTATAGACTGCGATTTTTCGGTTTTAAGGATAAACAGATTAAAAAAATTTATTAAAGTTTTGAGATATAATGAAATATAAGATTGACCAGTTTAATTATAAAACACTTCCGCAACTGGGAGGTTTTTTGATGGGAAATAGAATAGATAAGGTGGAGATAGGATTGACGGATAATTCAGATAGTTTGCCCTGCTTATCGGGTGTGATGCCATATTTGTATCAGTTGCTTGATTATGAAATATATTTTCCCATTTGGCTGAAAAATCTTCCTTTTTGTTGTATCTCTAAAGAAGCAATTGATCATATCCTTCCCAAAGATGATAATTTTAAAGGGGAAAAAAATAAAAAATGCGCAAGATGTTTTTGGTTTAAAAAATGTTCCGGTTTTCCTAAGGGCTACTTTAGCAAGTATGGCCTTGATGAGATTTGTCCCGCAGATGACCTTCCGGAAGAAATAATGATTGAAGTAATTCCAAGATGTAATTTTCATTGCGAATTTTGTTTTAATAAAATATCCTTTGCCAAAAAAGGAAGAAAGATTAAAGAATTTAGCGTTGAATATGTAAAAAAAATAATCAATGGTATCATAAAGTCGCAGATAAAAATAGTAAGATTTACCGGCGGCGAACCATTATTAAGAAGGGATATTTTTGAATTATTGAAATATGCTAAGGACGGAGGATTGGAGACCAGACTGAATACGAATGGTTCTTTAATTGATTTAAAAACAGCGAAGAAATTAAGAGGGATAGTTGATAATGTGCTGATTCCGATAGAAAGCTGGACAGAGGCCAAAGAATCGAAAATATCTGGATTTAAGAACGCCTTGAAAAAGAAGATTGAAGCAATTAAATTGTTAAAAAAACAGGAGATTCAAATTGTCCGGGCCGGAACGGTGATAACTGAAAAAAATATTTTGAATTTTGACAAAATAACGGATTTAATTTCCGGACTTCCGTTAGATGAATGGGAACTTTATCGGCCGATTGTGACTAATAAAAAAACAAATTTAAATCCGCGTTCAATCAATCTTTTAGCCGACAAGCTGATTGATCTGAGAAGAAAAGCAGATAAATCTGTTTTTATTGCTAACGCTATTCCTTTCTGTTCGATTAAAAATTTGAATAAACTAAATGCGGTTAGCCGGGGCGCCTTATATGATGATGGCTGCAGGCGATTAGTAATTGACCCAAGAGGGTTTGTAAAGCCGCATTATTTTTTAGATGAGAATATCGGGAGCCCTCTTGATATTTTAGCGGCTTGGGAGCATCCTTTTATGAAGAAGATGAGAAGCTTGGAATTTTTACCGGATATTTGCTTAAATTGCCGATTTAAGTATAAATGCAGAGGAGGATCAAGATATGAAGCTAAGGCGGCGAGTGATAATTATTACGCATTAGATCCGCTGGCGGCGCCTCAAAAAATTAAATTAGCTTGAGTTATAAATTAACATAGATAAAAAATATGATTAAAAAAGCAAAAAAAACAGCCGCTTTTAGCGAAGCAAACCAGGAAGATGTGTCTAAAGAATTTAAAAAGATCACAAAAAAAGATTCTTTTTTAATGTCCGTTACCACCTTTAATCCCAAGAACAAACCGGGCAAGGAATTAGACACGTATCTGCTGATTAATAGTTTTCCATATATCGAAATGGAGAGCACAAAAAAAATGATTATCGACATGATTAACGACGCAAAAAAGAAGAAATAATTTAGATGGAGAGAGTCGATATTAAAATAGGATTTAATTGTAATAACCATTGCCTTTTTTGCGTTCAGGGTGACAAGAGAAATTTTTGCGGAGCCAAACCCAAAAAAGAAATAAAAGGATCTCTTAAAGAAGCTTTTAAAAAAGGCAAAAAGGAAGTTATTTTTACCGGTGGCGAACCTTGCTTGCATCCGGATTTTTTGGAATTAATTAAAATCGCCAGGAATATAGGATTTAAGCAAGTTCAGATTCAAACCAACGGCCGGATGTTCGCCTATAATGATTTCTGTCTAAAGGTTGTTCAAGCCGGAGCAACACAGTTTTCGCCGGCTGTTCATGGACCTAGTGCCAAAATTCATGATTATTTAACAGGCAGTCGAGGAAGTTTTGAGCAGACTGTTCAGGGAATAAAGAACTTAAAAAAGCTAAATCAATATATCTTAACCAATACAGTTATTACCACTAAAAACTATAAGTATCTTCCTCAGATAGCAAAACTTTTGGTCGGGCTGGATGTTAATCAATTCCAGTTTGCTTTTATTCATTTGGGCGGGACAGCTTGGGAAAATAGGGACTGGATCGTTCCCAGGAAGAGTCAAGTTATGTTTTATGTCAAAAGAGGTTTAGATATTGGTTTGAGAGCTAATAAAAGAGTAACGACGGAAGCAATCCCGTATTGCTTGATGAAGGGTTATGAAGATTGTATTGCCGAAACGATTATTCCCAAAGCAACGGTTTATGATGCGGATTTTGTGGTTGAAGATTATTCCCAATATCGCAAAGATAAAGGGAAAGCCAAAGGTCTTGGTTGTCTAAAATGCAAATATAACAAAATTTGCGAAGGACCTTGGAAAGAATATCCAGAAATATTCGGCTGGAAGGAATTTAAACCAGTAACAAAATGAAAAGATTATATTTTGCCAGCTTGCACAATTGTAATGAAGATTGCGTTTTTTGTGTCCGTCGAGGCGATGAAACACCGATTGAATTTATTAACACAGAAAAATCAAAAAAACTTCTTTTTGAAAAAAAGAAGCAAGGCTACCAAGAAATTTATTTTGATGGAGGCGAGCCGACCCTAAGAAAGGATTTGGTTGAATTGATAAACTTTGCTAAAAACAAAGGATTTAAAGCGGTTAATATTTTAACTAATGCTATTCTATTAGCCGATGATGAATTAACAAAGAAATTATTAACTGTTAAGAACAATAAAAATTTTACTTTATCTTTTTCGGTTTCTTTGCATTCGCATAAAAAAAATATTTCCGAAAAATTAGTTGGCAATAAAAATACTTTTAACAAAACGATTCAAGGCATAAAAAACTTAATCAAGAATGGCAGCCGAGGTCTCGGGATATACCATATTATTACAAGTTATAATTATCGCGATTTGCCTAATTTTGTTAATTTTGTTCAAAAAAAATTTCCGCAAATAAAAAATATTACTTTTTCTTTTATTTATCCGGCCGGAGCAGCTCTTAAAAATAAAGATATTTTCCCTCAACTTTCCAAGGTAGAGCCATATTTTCAAAAAGCGTTGGCTCTATGTAAGAAAAACAAGATTGATTTTTCTTTGAGCACTTGCGGCACTATTCCTTTGTGTTTCTTAAAGGGGTACGAGAATGTTCTGTTGAGGCAGCAAAAATTAGATCAACCGGAAAAAGTGGGGCTAATAGACGCTAGTCAAGATACTTCATATCAGCTGGCTACTGAAAAATTCCATCAAAAGACAAAAATAAAAGCTGCTTGGTGCAGTGATTGTCTTTATGATGATAAATGTGGCGGTATTTGGCGAACTTACGTTGACCTTTACGGCCTTAATGAGCTTAAGGCAGTTTTTAAAAACGAGAATCAATCAAACAGGGCGAATGTTCTTTTATTGTTAACCGGCTTTTCTTGTAATAATAATTGTATTTTTTGCTCCAATGTAGCTGACCGTAATTTTAATAGTTCCAAAGAAGAATTATTGGAAAAGATTGATAAAGGATATAAAGATGGATTCAGAATATTGGAATTCATTGGCGGAGAAATTACTATTAGGCCAGATTTTTTTGAGTTAATTTCTTATGCCAAGAAAATTGGTTTTGAAGATATCCGGCTTACTTCCAACGGAAGGTTATTCTCCTATCCGGAATTCGTTGAAAAAGCATCTCAATCCGGATTAAGAGTGGTCGCGGTTTCTCTTTATGGGCATAATAAAGCCTTGCATGAAGGAGTGACTAGAGCGCCTGGCTCTTTTGGGCAATGCATTGAGGGCATAAAAAATATCTCCAAAATAAAAGAAATGTATTTGGTCATCAATACAGTTATTTCAAAAATTAATTATAAATTTCTGGATAAGATTAGTGAACTTATCCGCGAGTTAAACCCGAAAGAATGGCATTTATTAGAATTATTGCCGGATGGACAAGCGATTGAACATTATGATGCTTTGGCGGTTCCCTATAAAGAGCTCTCTCCTTATTTAAAAAAGATTGGAATGCTGGGTGGCCGTGAAATTAAAAGAATTGATTTTTTCGATTTCCCTTTTTGTGTTTTTAATAAAAAAATATTGGACAATAAGAACATTAATTTTTTCACTCCCAAGAATAGATACGAAGATATAAAACAAGAAGCTCACGATGCAGTTTTCAGGGTGAAAAAAATTATTAAAGGAAAAAAGATAACTTATCAGGACAAATATAAGATTAAACCGAATTTTTGCCGAAGTTGTTTTTATCATGATCGTTGTGGCGGCATAGCCAGACCATATTTTGAAAAATATCAAGATAAAGAGATTAAAGAGTTAGCTAAAAAACATAAATTTATCAATGGGGGATAATAAATATAGAGATATTTATTATACAGTCGGGAAAAGCCCTTTCGTTTACATCGGTTATGCTTGTAATAATCAATGCGTTTTTTGTTTTGAAGCAGATAGGGAATTTCCCAATAAGACTACTGATAAGATAAAAAAGGAAATTAACATCATCCGAAAGAATTTTGATTTTATTAATTTTATGGGGCAGGAGCCAACTTTGAGAAAAGATATTATTGAATTAGTAAGTTATGCTAAGAATTTAAATTTTAAAGAAGTCGGCATTACTACCAATGGCCGGATGTTTGCTTATGCTAATTTTACGAAAGATATTTTTAAAAATGGTCTAACTCAAATTGTTTTGACCGTAGCAGGAGGCGATTCCCAAACACATGATAGGCATACCTTGACCAAAGGAAGTTTTGAACAGTCATTAGCCGGCATTAAAAATATATTACTATACAAGGCTCCTGATTTAAGTTTTGTTATCAATATTATGGTTACGCAGAAAAATTTTGAACAATTATTAGAAATGGTTGATTTTTATGTTGATTTAGGTGTTGAAGAAATAAATATTGGGCACGTCATGCCGCTTAATAAAAAAATAGTCCGTTCTAAAGAAATAGTTGCTCAAATGAAGCAAGTAGTTCCATTCTTGATCAGCTGTTATGATAAATATAACAATAGAACCAAATTTTTATTTGTTGAATATCCAGCCTGTGTTTTTCCTAAAAAATACCGACATTTAGCCTTTCCTTGCCTTGAAGAGAATCCTCAAAAAATTAGAATTAAATTATGCCAGAAATGTAATTATGCCGACCGTTGTATCGGCATAAGCAAGGCATATCTGAATCTTTATGGTCATCAAGAATTCAAAATCTAACGTGGATGAGAAAAACAACGAAATAATTGAAAAGATTTCTCGTCTTTCGGGAGGGCAAATTTCTTCACTTGAATTAATTGCTGTTGTTTACGGTTTTAAACCAACTATGGCCGAAATGATAAATTTCGATAAATTTGACGAACCTTTTATAAGTAAATTAGACAAGATAAACAGATTGTGTAAAGAATTATCACTTCATTTTGCCGTTTCAAGATATAAGTTTGTAATCAATAGTCCAAAAGGGATATTTGAAATGATAGACTTGGACAGCCCCCAAAAAGGCAAGATAGCGATAGGCATATCAAAAGATAAAGACGCAGCCTTGGAGGGAGTCGATTTATACCACAAAAAGATGCTGATGAGCGACAAAGGGAGAAGATTCGGTCAAGTAATGGGTTATCCAGAGTGTTGTTTAGATTTTGGAGATTATCTTTGTCAGAACAGCAAGGGAGATAAAAATTACGATCCTAATAATTTTGGATTTGCTAATCCAGCCGTAGAATCCTTAAAAAGATCTAAAGAGTTTGCCTGGCAATTAAATGTTTTTACTAATTCATCGTTATCTTACTATCCTTGTACTTTGAATTGCCGAAAGAGCATTAAATACGTTAATAAATTATTTAAAATATTAAAAAGGATTAATCCTTCCAGTGAAGAATATTTAAGGAATATTTTAAAGGAGCCAGCTTCTCTCTATTGGACTTGTGCGGATAAGATATTATTATATGGCAATTTTAAGGGAGATTTTAAAAATTCCGAAATCAAATATTATAAGAGCATTTCTAAGCTTAAATCAAAAAGTTTTTATCAAAGCAATAGTTCTAATTTTTTGAATAATCTGAAGGACATTTATAAAAAGATTCAAATGGGGAACAGGCTAATAATGACTCCAGCCTATTTTGAAATATACAAGGATAAAAAAAGGATTATTAAAATAAAAAAAGATAATCAATATGAACCGGTTTTAGTCAAGCCGAATAAGTAGAATTAATGGAAAATAAAATTAAAAAAACAGTTATTATCGTTGGATATCAATGCAATAATCATTGTCTTTTTTGTATTGATGCTGATAAAAGAAAATTGCCCAATGAAAGCACTCTAAGGATCAAGGAAGAAATGATTGAGGCGAAAAAACGGGGGACTGCCTATATAGAATTGATTGGCGGAGAAGTGACTGTCAGATCCGATGCTCTGGAGTTGGTTAGTTTTGCTAAAGAGCTCGGCTTCAAAACGATTAGCATGGCTACCAATGGACGGATGTTTTCTTATCCGGAATACACGGAAAAAATGATTAAAGCCGGTTTAACGGACATTATCTTTTCTATTCACGGACACAATGCCAAGTTGCATGATAAATTGACACGGTCCCCGGGCAGTTTTAAGCAATTAACAGAAGGGTTAAGAATTTTTAGAAAACTCGGTTTTAATAAAATCGGTTCCAATACGACAATCGTTAAACAGAATTATAGGTATTTGCCACAGATTGCTGAATTCATTTTTAGTCAAGGCATCAGAAATTCAGAATTTATTTTTGTTGATCCAAATTACGGAGCGGCTAAAAATAATTTTAAAGAATTAGTTCCTAAGGTTTCTCAGATTGCGTCCTATGTCAGAAAATGTCTTGATGTTGGCAAGAAGAATAATCTTTATCATTGGGCAATCCGTTATGTTCCTCTTTGTTATTTTCAGGATTATCTTGATCAGATTAGCGAATTGCAAGAAGTAAAGAATTTTAAAACAGAACATTTGGCGCCTGATTTTGAAAATTTTAACGTTGAGGAATCAAGACAAGAAATTGGCCGAACCAGACCTGACAAATGTAAGGCATGTAAATTGTTCAGTCAGTGCGAAGGTATTTGGAATGAATACTTAAAGCATTATGGCGATAAAGAGTTAAAGCCTGTTTAATATATGGATATTTGTGTTTGGGATAAATGTAATAACAATTGTTTAATGTGCACTAATCCGGATAAACCCTGGTCTTCTTTTGGCAAGCCAGAGGGAAGCTATGAATATGAAGCTTTGGTCGAAAGAGTTAAAAGGATCAAAAACAAAGTGATTTCAGATGATGCAATTATTTTAACTGGCGGAGAGCCGACACTTCATCCGCGATTTTTAGATGTTTTAAAATTTATTCGTAAAACTTTTCCCAAACAAGAAATTAGAATTTTGACTAATGGCCGCCGTTTTATTTACAAAGATTTTGCCGAAGCTGTTTTAAAAACAGATAATCTTAATTTGGCAGTTTCCTTGTATGGTCCGACTTCCAAGATCCATAATGCAATAACAAGAACTAAGAATAGCTTTGAACAAACAGTCGGAGGCTTAAATAATATCTTGGCTTGTAGAAAAAGTAATCAGAGCGTGGAGATCAGGACAATTATTAGTAAACTTTCCTATAAACATCTTGATCAAGTTTTAAGTTTAGTTAAGGCGCATTTTTCTTCAATTGATCGAGTTATTCTTATTTTCATAGAACGCGAAGGCCAAGCAATTAAGCATTCAAAAAGCGTTAATCTTTCTTATTCTCAAGCAAAGCCTTATCTTGAAAAAATATATCCATTTTTCAGTTTTTTAAAAGAAATACGCCTTTATCATTTTCCTTTGTGTTCTCTTGATCCAAAATTCTGGCCTTTTGTTTGGCGGACCTTGCCGGACAAAGAAATAACTTTTATACCGTCTTGCGCGCAATGCCAATATAAAAAATATTGCCTGGGTATTCATAAGGATTATCCCGATAAGATAAAAAGCAGAGAATTTAAGCCTATTAAAAATGATTTTATTATTGAAGAGACTAACGATTTTTATCATCCCATTATTAAAGTAACTAAAAATAATGATTTTTGATATTCTGTTTCTGCCTTTGGTTCTTTTTATTGGTCTGATGACCAGTTATGAAGATATTAAATATGGCAAAGTAAGAAATAAGTGGATTATTTTGGGCTTGAGCTGGGGATTGCTTGTTATTGTTTTTTTCTTTATTTGGCATTTCATTGCTTCGCCGATTACCCGGTATTACTATTTTGAAATTCAAAATTTGCCAGATAATTCTCCGGCTCCTGTTTTTACCGTTTCTCTTGGTTATCTGGGCAGAATTGTTCTCAACGCAACAATCGCTTTTACGATTGCTTTTTTAATGTGGCGTTCTGACGCTTGGGCCGCTGGCGATGCCAAACTTTTTGCCATTTATTCCCTGTTAATTCCTCTGGGACATTACTGGAAATCATACCTGTCATATTTTCCTTCTTTTACTTTATTGATTAATATTTTTATCCCCATTTTTCTGTATTTATTAATTAGATCCGCCATTTATTTTTTAAGGTTTTTATATTTAAAAATATCCCAACCTCAAGTAATAGAAAAGAAAAAATTGTTTGACAAAAAGAAAATGGGGAAAAAATTAAAAAATATGGGCATAATGTTTCTCGGCTTTATCAGCATTTTTTTATTTTTTGGTTTGTTTCAGGAGCCGATAAAAAACAGTTTTAATATTGATACGTCTTCTTTACAGATGTTTATTTTTGCTGGTTTTATAATTTTCAGCAGTTATTTATCCAAAATATTTCAAAAAGCCATTACTTTTAAAATAATTAGTGTTTTTTTGCTCTTGATGCTGGTTTATGGATTTAGCAGTTTTCCGTCAGCTACTTGGCAGATTATTAAGCAAACAATTCAAAATATGATTGTTTTTATGATTGTCTTAGGATTATTTAAGTCTTCAATTGATTTTCATGTTTTAAAAACCGGAAGCAAAGAGATAAAGATAGAAGAACTTGGGCCAGGGATGAATTTAGATGAGGCAATAATCAGCGAAATGAAAAAAGATGAAAAATATTATCATCAATATATCGGCCGAATTTATCCTGAAGGATTAACGCTGGAGCAGGCTGAATTCATTAAGAAGTGGCTGAAAGAGAAGAAAAAAGAAAACGAAATCATAAAAATCTACAAACCCTTTCCTTTTGTTGCCTGGATGTTTCTGGGAGTGATTATTACTTTAATCCTGAAAAGATCGGTGTTCCATTTATTCCTAAATTTGAAATAATTTGTGGATAAGTTCCTCGGATTAATTCGCTAAATAATTGTATAATATAATCAAGATTCCCTTGTTTTCCGTATTTGTTCTGTTGGCAAGTCTATCTGCTGTTTTGTCGGTGAGTAACTTTTAATCCAAGAAAAAGGAACTTTTTACTTTTTCTCAAGCGAAGAGAATACTTAGAACAGGTTTAAAATTAAAAAATGATAAGATAGCTTAACATTTTTAGAGCTGATAGTTTAATCTTTTATGTCTAAATATCTCTTAAAAAAAGAAATGGGTTTTACGCTGATTGAGTTGTTGGTGTCTATTTTCATTGTTTCACTTATCTCGGGATTAATGATAATTGGTTATCTGTCTGGCCAAAAACAATATGATGTTTTACGGGTTGCTCAAGAATTCTCAACTAATTTGCGTCAAGTTCAAAATATGGCTATTTCTGGTAAAAATCAAGGAGCAATTAAGCCAATAGGTTATGGCCTTTTTGTTATTGATGCCGGTCAATATCAACTTTTTTATAATACCAATGAAAGTTTGGTTCATGATGCTGATAGTATCAGCCTCAAGACAATCATCTTGTCGGCTAATGTTTCTTTGTCGCCAACCGGTAGTACGATTTTTTTTGTTCCACCAGACCCGACAACCTATGTTAATGGAGTCAATTCTGGTTCGCAAAATTTTATCATAACTAGCGGCAATGTAAGTAAAAGTGTTGTCGTTTATTCTAGCGGTTTAATCGATATTAACTAAACATGGAAAGGGATACTCTAAAACAAAAAAACAAAAAAACAGGATTTTCTTTACTGGAAGTAATCATTGCTATTTATATTTTGGTCGTTGGAATTCTTGGAGTGATAACTTTAACTATCATAACAACAAAAGCTGGAGCGGTCAGTTCTTCAAGGTTAATTGCGGCTAATTTAGCGCAGGAAGGCATTGAGGTGATTAAAAATCTTAGAGATTTAAATTATGAAGAACCAACGCCAGGCTGTTCTTGGAGTTGTTGGCATACGACAATCTCTTCGGCTCTAGGTAATTATCTTGTGCAATACAATAGTACGGCCTTGCTTTCGTATGTTGATACGCCATTACTTTATGATTCTTCAAATGGTCTTTATAGCTATACTAGCGGTTCGACCAGTAAGTATAATTTTAAGAGAGTGATTACCCTGACAAATACTAATCCGGCAAGTCCCAATGTTTCAGTTAAGGTGATTTCAACGGTTACTTGGGCAGAAAATGGCCAGTCTCATTCTTTGATTGCCGAAACCGATCTTTGGAATTGGCGATAGGGGTGATTAAATGTCTAATTGTTCTAATTTCTAATTGACCTAATAAATGACCAAATTTTTAGAAATTAGACATTGAGATTTGATTAGAAATTAGGTTAATTAGAAATTTTAAAAATAATTTTCAATGAAAATACCGTTAATAAATAAAAACAAGCAACCAAACGGCTTTACCCTCATTGAGCTTCTCGTGGCCATAGCTACTTTTGTGATTGTAGTCGTAACCATAATGGATATTTTTTTAATGGGACTGGGCGGAAGCAAGAAAATCTTTGGCCGGCAAAATGTCCAAGAATCAGGCCGGTTTATACTGGAATCAATGTCTAAAGAAATCCGGATGAGTAAAATAAATACAGCGGCTGGCTCTTCGAACACCGTAAATATCACTAACTCAAAAAGTCAAACATTTGATTATTCTTTTGATAATGCCAGTAAAATTATTAGCCGGAACGGGCAACCGTTAAATTCCAGCGAAGTTGAATTGACCGGTAATTTTTATATTCAAAAAGATAGCCCTGACTCTCAACCACGAGTAACGGTCGTGATGGTTTTAAAAAATAGGACCGACAAAACGGGAGAGCAGTCAGAGATTGATTTACAAACAACTATTTCTTCCAGATATTATGTTCAATAAAAAAACAATTTTTTATAGCTCAAGCCATTCTTTCTCCCAAGGAGGGGCGACGACTATTTTGTTAGCTTTTTTTATAATGAATATTTTGTTGCTTGTCAGTCTGACGGCTGCCAGTATTACAATTTATGATATTAAAATGTCAGCGGAAATAGCGGACTCTGTGCCAGCTTTTTACGCGGCCGATGCCGGTTCAGAATTGTGTCTTTATCAAGTGAGAATATCTGGAATAGTTTGCTCGGCGGCGATGACCTTAAGTAATGGTGCCACAGTTAGTGCCAGCAGCGATGCAAACAAAGTGCTGTCTGGGGGCATATATAAAAACGTCAGCAGAAAGATTGAAGTTACTTGGTAGGGTATCTAAATATTTTAACATCGTGTTCGCAGTGATAAAGTATGTTCAAATATTAAGACGTTTCAGTTCAACTCTAATATTGCTTGTATGAATAAAGCGGAAGCGAAAAAACGAATAACTAAATTATGCGAAGAAATTAATTATCACCGTTATCAATATCATGTGATGGACCGGCTTGATATTTCCGATGCAGCTTTTGATTCGCTGAAAAATGAACTGGAAGAACTAGAATTAAAGTGGCCGGAACTAGTAACGTCTGATTCGCCGACGCAAAGGGTGGGCGGCAAACCCTTAGATAAGTTTAAAAAAGTACAGCATGGCCAGTCCATGCTGTCTTTAAATGATGCTTTTGGCGAAGAAGAAATAATGGCCTGGCAAGAAAGAATTCAAAAAATTACTCCCGATGCTAAGTTTGATTATTTTTGTGAATTAAAATTGGATGGTTTAGCCATTTCATTAATTTATGAAAAAGGTTTATTGGTGCGGGCGGCAACCCGGGGAGACGGAAAAGTGGGAGAAGATGTCACGCAAAATATTAAAACAATTCAAGCTATTCCATTAAGACTTCGCCAGCCAAAAGAAACTGAGCTATCAATGGCCGGGTTCAGCAATCAGCAAATAGAAAAAATAATAAAAGCAATAGAAACCAGCCAAATAGAAATTCGCGGCGAGGCGATAATGACTAATAAAGTTTTTGAAGAGCTGAACAAAAAATATGAAAAAGAAGGCCGGCCAATGCTAGCTAATTCGCGGAATGGCGCGGCTGGTTCTATTCGTCAGCTAGATTCAAAGATTACGGCCGAGCGCCGGCTTAGTTTTTATGGCTATACGCTAGTAACTGACTTGGGCCAAACCAAGCACGAGCAGGAGCATTTAATCATCAAAGCTTTTGGCTTGGCATCTTTTATTGCTGGCGGAAAGACAAATTATGCCCGTTATTGCCTTAATCTGGGTGAAGTTATCGCTTTTCACGAATATTGGATAAAGAATAAAGCCAAATTACCTTTTGGTTGCGATGGAGTGGTAGTTGTGGTTAATGATATTGCCGCACATCAAAAATTAGGCGTGGTGGGCAAGGCGCCGCGCTGGATGCAGGCTTATAAATTTTCCGGCGAAGAGGCGATAACGAAAGTAATTGATATTGTGTTGCAAGCTGGCCGGACCGGTATTTTGACGCCGGTAGCGATTTTGCAGCCGGTGAATGTTGGCGGTGTTATCGTTTCGCGGGCAACGTTGCATAACGAAGATGAAATAAAAAGACTGGATTTAAAAATCGGCGATACCGTAATAATTCAGCGGGCCGGCGATGTTATTCCGGACATTATTCAGGTTTTGCCCAAATTGCGTTCGGGTCAAGAAAAAGATTTTAAAATGCCTAAATTTTGCCCGATGTGCCAAGGTAAAGTGGTAAAGCATGAAATTGGGGAAAGAGGAGGGGGCAAGGAAAGCGGGCCAGCTAAGCTGGCCCAAAGCCGAGCTAAGCTCGGCGTCGGTTATTTTTGCGCGAATAAAAACTGCTTTGCGGTTTTGCGAAGGAGCTTGCATCACTTTTCGGCCAAACCGGCGATGAATATTGACGGGCTGGGGCCGAAAATTATTGATCAGCTTTTGAAAGAAGGCCTAATCCGCAACGCGGCGGATATTTATGAATTAAAAGAGGGAGACTTGGAAGTGCTCCAGCGCTTTGCCCAAAAATCAGCCAAGAATCTGATTGAGTCTATTGAGCAAAGCAAACAAGTGCTGCTTTATCGGTTTATCAATGCTTTGGGCATTTTGCACGTAGGCGAAGAAACGGCGGTTGATTTAGCCAATTATTTTGGTTCCATAGAAAAACTTAAAGCGGTCAACCAAGAAAGTTTGGGAAAAATAGCTAACATTGGCGAAGTGGTTGCCAAGAGTATCATGGAATGGTTTGGCAACGCGCATAACCAGAAAATGCTGGAAAGGTTATTGGATCAGATCAGAATAAAAAACCCGAAAGTTTCCAAGAAAAATCAAGTATTTAAAAACATGACAATTGTTTTGACCGGCGAGCTGGTTAGTTTGAGCCGCGACCAGGCTAAACAATTAATCCGCGAGCGGGGGGGAGAAGTGGCTTCGTCGGTTTCAGCGAAAACTGATTTGGTGGTGGCGGGCGATAGTCCCGGATCAAAATTTGATAAGGCGAAAAAAATGGGCGTAAAAATAATTAACGAAGATGAGTTTAAAAAGCTAGTCGGAAATTAATTGTTTTGGGGATAACTTTATAAGGAGCAGTTTTTATGTGTTAAAATAATTATAGATAAAGTTTCCTACTATTTTGCTAGGCATAGTAGCAGACAGTGTCGTAAAAAATTAAAGATGAATTAAAATGAACAGAAAATTATTATTAATTATCGGTGGAGCATTGATTTTAGCAGCGGTAATTTTGGCTGGTATTTGGTGGTGGCAAAAACAAACTAAGTCAGTGCCGGAAGAAAAAGGTACTCTGCTACCCGAAATTACGTGCAGTTTTGCCAGCGATGAAGCCGCATCAGACCAAGCCAAGCAAGAAAAAAAGATAGAATTTTGCATTTGCATTAAAGATTTAACGACACAGTTTCAATGCAAAGAAGCGATAGCTAGCCAAAATTATTTTGACCAAGCCCGCCAGCAGTTTAATGCATCTTTTTGCGACAACATTGTTGACGTGTTACTCGCACAATCTTGTCGTGCCACTGTGGCCAGCGGTATTAAGCATCTTAAAGAAAAAGACTTGGCATATTTAGTCGAAGTTTATTCGCAAAATAACAATTATGACGCAGCCATAAATCTTTTAGCCGGTGCCGAAGAGACAGAAACTAATACTAGATTGATATTGTTATTGGCTTTAAATTATGCCGACAAAGGGCTGACTGAACACAAAGAAAATGAATTTTTTCCTAAAGCCGAAGCATTAGTGAATAAAGCAATTGTGTTTGATTCTGACAGTGCGGAAGCTTACCGCGTCCAAGGCTATATTTATGAAGTTAAGCCTGATTTTTTTAAATCAATAGAAAGTTATAACAAATCTTTGGAAAAAGATCCAGATTATATTTTATCTTTAGCCGGCCGCGGGCATGCCTATAATTTAATGGGAGATTTATACAAAGCGCTAGAAGATTTTCAAAAAGCGGCTGAGCTGGACAAAGAGAAAGTTCATATGTTTATTTACGCCAATCTTTGCCGTTTGCAAGCTTCTCGTGAGGATCTTTTAACCGATGGCATTAAAAATTGTCAGATTGTGATTGCTTCAAATACGGCTGGCGCGGAACTTAAAAGTGATACCTATCAAATTTTAGCCGACGTTTACGTGCGGGAAAAGAAGTTTGATGAAGCTTCGGTCTATTTGGAAAATGCCCGTGTTTTTTCGCCGCAGAACATCAATTTATTCGTCAGCTTCGCCAATCTGTATATTGCCAAAGAAGATTATGCCAAAGCAATAAGTGAAGCTCAAAAAGCGATTGGGATTGATTCTTTGAAAACAGTAGCTTATCGAGCGTTGGCTTACGCTTACTTAAAGACACAAAATTATGATCAAGCAGAAATTCAAGCTTTGAAAGGCTTGGAAGTGGTTAAGGGCGATCCCTCGTTACTGATTCCTAATAAGGCGTATTTTATTCAACAATTGAATTATATCTTAGCGGATGTTTTCGCGGCCAAGGGCGATAAAGAAAAAGAAGCGCAATATAAAGAAGATGGGGACAGCGCGATGGAGACTCAATAGCAAGCAAAATATTTTTTCAAAAATTTATGTTAAAAAAACAAAAAATAGTTTTATTTCTAATAATTGGACTAATAATAGGATTATCCTCATTTATTTTCTTTGCCAAAGCCGCTGAGAAAACGATTCTTTCCGGCTGGTCACCGGTTACTTCTTGCGATGATAGACTAACCGAATGTACTCCAGGTAAAAGGTGGAATCCAGCTTATTGGTATGTGAACAACAATACTGGTATGCTTTGGTGCATTAATCATCCTGATCCTTTTCCCCCTGAACCTGATTATAGCGCCCCTCCTCTTCCTCCGCCCAACTCCGCCCCTTTCGCCACTAGCCTATCAGTTAGCCAGTCTAACTATTGCAAGGCCGGTCCAGCAATGATTTCTAGCTGGACTTTCTCTGACCCGGATGCGGGCGATACGCAGAGCGCCTATCAAGTACAAGTAGCAACTAACCCCGGTTTTTCCGCTCCCGGCACAGTAGTTGACTCCGGCAAGGTCTCTTCCGCTTCCAACTCCTACACTACCGGCAGTGGCAAATTAGCTTATAATACTACTTACTATTGGCGGGTTAAAGTCTGGGATAATCATGATTTGGTTTCTGACTGGTCCAGCGGCTCTGCTTTTGCCACTCCCAAACATGTTTATCCCACAGTTAATTTTAAGGCTGCGCCCGCGAGTCCTTCGGTCAACGAAACAGTTCAGCTGACCGACCTAACCACTGGCGGAGACGCCATTGTCAGCTGGCTCTGGAACATCACTGATGCTGCTTATCAAGACGGCACCACCGCTAATTCCCAGAACCCCAAAGTTAAATTTACCTCGGCCGGCACCAAGCCCATTATCTTGGTTGCTAAAGACGCTGATAATTACCAATGCGCCAATACTGATACCGCTTCCAGCCAACAAAACATAAAGATAATGTTACCGTTGCCGGGCTGGAAAGAGGTGGAGTAGGAGTAAAAATCCACAGTAAGATTATTAATTTAAAAAATCCATTCAGAATTTGTCTTGGGGTGGATTTTTATTTAGTTTCTGATAAAATAAAGATATGATCAATCAAGAAGAGGTTAGACATATTGCCAAATTAGCAAGATTGGGCCTAGCTGAAGAAGAAGTTGGCCAATTTCAAAAAGATTTAACGGCGATTTTTGACATGGTGGAAAAATTGAAAGAAGTTGATGTTACCGATATTGAACCAACGGAACAGGTGACGGGGCTGGAAAATAGAACTAGGTCTGATGAGGGCGAGAAAAAAGAAGTCCAGATAAGAAAAAATATTTTAGCTAACGCGCCGGAGACAAAAGACGGGTATATTAAGGTGAAGGCGATATTGGAGTAAATGCAAAATTGAAAAATCAAAATGAAAAATGACAGTTAAAAATTTAAAATTTTGCATTTTACATTGTCATT
>CAZYIG010000006.1:0-15826 GCA_964647205.1 uncultured Candidatus Saccharibacteria bacterium
CAACCAGCTCATGGTCTAGATAAGGCGGACGTATCTCCACTGAACTTGCCATTGACACCCGGTCAATAATCTTTAACGTATGGTTTGGTAAAAAATTATTTGTATCTATCTCTAATACTTTATTATAAAAATTTGAAGCCTTCGTTTCTGAAAAACAACTCAACCAATATTTTTCTATATTTTTGTCGCTAATTTGCCTAATAGTTTGCAATGAATATAATTTTCCCTCATCAAATCGGCCAAAAGATAATAGGTCGGAATAGTGCCAAGATCTTTCCGGAATAACCCGAGAATATTCCAAAATGAACATTTTATACAACTTTTTATAATAATCCCCGGCACAATAATCTAGGACGTGCGTCATGCTTTGCGCCAACCGATGATTCCAATATTTTCCAAATAGTTCTTCCGTTCCGTCGCCTGTAAATAATACTTTCACCTTTTTAGAAGCGGCCTTAGCCAAATAATAATCCGCCGCGAAGGTATTCACTGGTTCATCAAGAGAAAAAACAATATTCTCTATTTCATCAACTAAATTTTTGGGTTTTAGTAAAAAAGTACGATGATTAGATTTAAAATAACGGGAAATTTTTTGGGATACCGAAAAATCATGACGTTTAATTTCGGAATCGTCAGAAAATTCAAAGGTGAAAGATTCAATGGGAGATTTATTGAATTTAGATAAAACCGCTAAAAGCAAACTGGAATCCAAACCACCAGATAAGGCCAAGCCAACAGGCGCGTCCGACAATGAATGTCGTTTAACCGCTTTTTCTAAAATTTTTATAAATTGATCCGTGGTTTCTTTATCGCTACCGATGTAATTTTCTTTAAAATTAGCCTCCCAATATTTATCTTTTTTTATCTCTTGTTTGTTTTTTGAAATTATAACAATTTCAGCTGGAGCAATACTTTTAATACCTTCGAAAATAGTTAGCGGTCCGGGAATCTGGTTGGAAAAAAAATAATGGTGTAAAGACTCAAAATTTATCTCTTTTTTTACATCGGATAATACTAATAAAGATTTTATTTCTGATGCGAACGCAATTCTTTTACCGCTCAAATCATAAAACAACGGTTTTATTCCCAGCCTGTCACGAACTAAAAACAACTGTTCTTCTTTTGAATCCCAAAGCGCGAAAGCGAACATCCCCGTGAGCATTGAAACAAACTTTATCCCGTATTCTTCATAAAGGTGCGGGATTACCTCGTTGTCACTTTCCGATAAAAATTTATGTCCTTTTTTTGTTAGATTTATTCTTAATTCTCTAGCATTATAAATCTCACCGTTGCAAACAACCGCGATATCACGATTTTCATTATAAATTGGCTGAATGCCCGCGCCGCTTAAATCTATAATACTCAACCTTGTGTGTCCCAAAGCAATATTTTCGCCAAAATAAAAACCCTCGCCATCAGGTCCCCTGTGCGCAAGCGCTTTTGCCATGGCTTTTATAACACCAGGTTTTACGCGTTCATTTTTATTGTAATTATAGATACCAACAATGCCGCACATATTATAAGGTTCTTAACCCTGGATAATTAAATTTAATAAAATAATCTTTATCAATTCCGCTACAGATGCTATTCAACGTGCATTTTTTACATTCTTCATGAGGTTTTAAATATTCATTCCAGTTTCTTGTTATAACGTTTTTCAACTGCAAATCTTTATTAACTTTAATAAAATGTCTCTCCATTTTTAACGTAATGCCAGAATTTGCAATACATAAAGGATTTTTTAAATAACACAAAGGAAAATTCCATAAAGAAACGCGAATACCCTTTGAATTTAGTAAGCCTAATGATTCTTCAACCGAATCAATTAAAACCTTAAACTTCCTTGGGATGGATTTGTTTAATAATTTTTCACGCGTTCCTTCAATGTAAATAAACCTAAGCTCTATTTGCATAGTTTTCCCCGGAGAATACCTGCGAAATATTTTTTTAAGACGCGCGACGATCAGTGGTAAATCTTTTATATTTTTCTGATATAAAACAATTGTAATCATTACCGGCAAACCAATTTTTAATGCGGCTATCAACCCTTTAATTCGTAAATCAGCATTAGAGTTGGTTCTCGGTAGATCATTAATTGAACCTATCACGCACGAGGCTAATTCCTGTTTTTTGGTTTTAAAATTTTTGTAAAAAGTAGCTAATTTATCTAAATAAACGTGGTCATTAAAATTAATAAGATTTGTTATTACGCGAAAAGCATCCCCCCTTTTCTTAACCAAGTCTAACATTTTAAACAATTCCGGGTGCAAAGTTGGTTCTCCGCCAGTTAAAATAACATAATCGGGTTTTATTTCTTTTATTAAATAAAAATAATTCTTCCTGAACTCTTCAAAACTTAAGTCCAACCTCTTAGCTTCAATAAATTCATTTTCTATACAAAAATTACAAAAATCATTACATCGAGAAGTAATTTTAAACAAAAAAGCATGGCGAGTTTTCTTGTTCTCTTTTGTGTTCTTTTTATTCATTAATTTGCTTTATGGCCAGACTAACAGCCTGTCTGCTACGCATGCCCAAACATCCGGCTTGGCATTTGTGACTTCTGCTATATTTGCACTTAATACATTCATTAAACTCATAAATACAAGAAAGATTTTCAAAAAAATCCCTGAACGCACTATTAACGGAAGCCAGTTTAATTTTTGGCAATTTTAACGGATAGTCAGAAATATTCACGCAGGGAAAGATGGTTTCTCCATCCGGATTAATTACTATATTTTTCTCACTATAACATTCTGTTCTTAAAGAAGCAGCCTTTCTTAAATAATTGAATTGCTCCCGAGTAAACACGCAAATAGGAATAGGGCGGCTTACTTTTACCTCTAAATTTCT
Source organism: uncultured Candidatus Saccharibacteria bacterium (assembly GCA_964647205.1). Lineage (GTDB taxonomy): Bacteria > Patescibacteriota > Minisyncoccia > Portnoybacterales > GWB1-42-6 > CAZYIG01. The sequence goes on from CAZYIG010000006.1 coordinate 2,854, forward strand.
TTTTTTTGCTTCTAAAACAAGGTCGTAGATTCTTTTTCCAAGATGTGTTAAAAGACGGTATGGCACAGCAGGGCTTATGGAAATATAATCCGCCAGCGTTTTTGCCAGATCGAAAAAAGCTAAATCATTTTTATCACTCCGTGGATCTTCGGCGTTTAGATTATATCTTAACCCAATTTCGGTTCCCTGTTTTTTATAAAAGGCGATGGTATTTTTGATTTTACTTCTTTGTGAATCAGAAAATGAATTATAAATATTTATAAGAACACAGTCCGGCGCAGGAGTTGAGCGTTTTATGCCATTAGTAAAAAAATTGACTTGTATATTTAAATTTTTTAAAAATTTTACCGCCTTACCAATATGTGGCCACAAAGTTGGCTCCCCGCCGAGAAAAGAAATCTCGTTTATCCCATTTTTTCTGAGCACGCCGACAACATCAATAAACTTACTCCAACTCATGTCTCTTGAAAATATTTTTTTAAACTTTTTGGCGTAGCAAAAAGGACAACCCGCATTGCATCTGTATGTCGGTATCAGGCAAACGTTATTTTTTGAATACATCTTTATCTTCATAGACAATTTTTTAAAATATACCTTACATACTTTGGATCATACCAATACTGTATTACGTGCATAAAAAAAGATTTGTGTCCGAGTTCGTGTTCGCCCAATCGCCATCTAAATTCATTTTTTGTTTCAATCACAATTTTCTTCCTTTTAAGTAATCCTATTTCTTCTGGAAAATCTGTATCAAGCGACTTTCCAAAAAGCTCCTGGTAACGTTTCTTTTTGATAGACCGATAAAAACCTATCTGTAATATTATATAATGCCTTTTATAGTCATCGTTCGATATCGGCATGCCGTATATCGCAGGCGGCCGACCGGTATTTATGTTGTGCAAATATTCTTTTATATTGGAAATAGTCTTGTACTTATAATCACGAAAATGAGAACTAGCACCGGCACCGATACCCAAAACATCTGAATAATAATTATACAAGCCGTCAGTATTCTGGTTCATCGCCTTTGAATTGCTTACTCCTTCTTTTATAAAACCTAAAAAATTGCTTGAATAATAAATCCGGTAACCGTTAGATAACATTTTTTCTTTAAAATCACTTATTGCTCTATCCAAGGTTATATCCGCCGGGTAATATCTCTTTATCTTTGTCCTTCCTCCTTCGGTCAAAAGATAACCTTCTATAAAATCAGGTTGTAATTTCAAAACATCTTTTGCCGTTTTTTGATAAGTTTTCTTTGTTTCTCCTGGCAATCCCCATATCACTTCAGTGCCTATATATTTTATTCCAACTCTTCTAACGACTTCAAACGCCCTGAACACTTCCTGCGCCTGATGACACCGGCCTATTGTTCGTAAAACAGAATTGTTTGAACTCTGTAAGCCGATAGAAATACGGCTAATGCCTAATCTCTTGTATTGTTTCATTTTTTCATAAGAAACACTTTCGGGAGTTCCTTCAATGGTTATTTGGGAATTTTCTTTGAATCTGAAATACTTAAAAATGATATTTAAATATCGCTCCATTGTTTTTCCATCCATCAGTGTCGGTGTCCCCCCTCCCAAAAAAAAATTTGAAAATTCTTTTACTTTAAAATCTATCCCATACATGCAAATTTCTTTTTCCAACGCATCAAGATATTCGTTAAATTTATTGATGTCGCCACCTAGCTCAGAATAATATTTACAGAACGTACACCGACTCTTACAATAAGGAAAATGAACATAAAGACCACAGGAAAAATTTTCATCAGCTAAGTTCTTTTTAAGACGCTCTTTGATAATATTATAATTTATCCTCTTGCGGTTTAAAAAAAGCGACGGATATTCGCGACAATTCGCTATAACATTATGTTTTATCGCTATCTCCAGAACTTTTTTATATGTTGAGCTATTAAAATCCAACATTTTAAAAATTTAATCCGTATTTTTTAATATTAGAAAGATTCATCAATGGATCAGGCGCTTTATAAGAGCCCACGGCATTATACGCGCAGACCCTACTACCTCCTTTGCATTTTTGCAGAAAAAAACATTTTAAACATGCCTCGGGTAGCATTTTATAAGCTCTTATAGATTTCAAAAACGAATGGTTCCATGCTGATTCTAAATCAGTATGCTTACCGACTTTTTTATTGAAATAATGAATTGGCACGACGCTACCATCCGATCTTATCAAAATCCGTTCATAACCATCAACAGATTTTGCGCCCATACAGACGAAATTAATTTTGACCGGGTCGTCAAAACAAAAAGGAATAGCATAGACCATATGAGCCCTAAGCAAATACCAGTTTTTTAGTATATCTTTTTTCACCTTAACCAACTTATCAATCAAAATCTTGATTCTCTTCCTTGATTCTTTTATCGCATAAACATCACGATTAACAGCCCATTTATTTACTCCGTTCAACAAAACGAAGCGATATATTTTTTCTAGATTTTTAACGTTTTGCTCCGTAGCTAGTGTTATAGCGCGGATTAATTTAACTCCAGCCTTTTTCAGTAAATATATTTCATTGCGCCTAATACTCTCTCTCAAATCCTTAATATCAACACCAACAATAACGTAGTCGGCAATCAACGAGATTTTTTTCGCGAATAAAGCAAAATTGTTTATCTTAACACGTGATATATCTAGTCTGGTCTCAAAACCTTGTTGTTTCGCTAATTTTAAAAAATTATATAATTCATTTCGAAAATAACCACCTGTTGCTATAAACCGCACAATGACTGCGCCCATTATCTTTGCCCGCCTTACTAGCCGCCTAATAGCAACTGCATCCAAGAATAAATTATCGCCATCAACTTCAATCGCCACTTCTTCCGGCAAATGCAATGGGTGCAATTCAGATAAATTAGCCCGACTATTATAAAACGCCGGCAAACCATCACATTCGTTATTGAATTTACATTTCCGGCATTTTACCGATTTTACAGAATGAGATATACTTGATTTAAAAAACAAACTCTCTGGATCGGAAAATAAACAAAATGGCAATCCGCTGATTCTAATAATGGCTTTATCCAAAAAATCATAACGTATAGCGGAAACTTCGGCAACCAATTTTTTTAAACTAATATTTTTTATTCCACCATGAGGCGCGATGATATTTATCTGACACCTCCTCCCGCCATTTTTTGTAAAACGCTCTACGGCACCTCTTATTTTACTTATATTTTCAGGGCTAAAAGATAATATCAAAATTTTTTTCTCATTTGAAATATCATCCACTCTCGCGCATCTTTCACCCGAAGCCAAGAAAGCTTCAATATTGAAACCATCTTTAAAATAAAGATGGTTGTCAGGGTATTTATTCATGTCCGACATTCTTTAAAATTAATATATAAAAATTTCTGCTATCTATGTATTTTGTTGTTTTCCAACCATTTTTTTCAGCAATATGAATTAATTCCTTAAGTCGAGGATGCCAAGATGCAAACCATCGGCCACGCCGGTTTCCGCACAAAAAACGACGAGACACAATTCTTCCTTGACAATCATTCGCAGAATCTAAAGCAAAAATCGCTAACCCATTCTTTTTAATGATATATTTCTTTAAACGAAATAAAATATTCGCAATACGACACTTACTTTTTCCAAAAAGACTATAGCAATTTATCATTAAAGCTGCATCAAATTTACACTCTGCGGAATAATTGAAAAAATTTTTTAATACAATTTTTTTGACTTTCTTTTTTTTAATATTTTGCAAACAGCCGGTGATTTATCCAAGGCCGTAACATCATATTGCCTAGCCTGCAAGAACACACTTATTCTGCCGGCACCGGCTCCAATATCCAAAACCTTGTCTTGTTTCCTTAGATACCTCAAAGCTGTCTTTTCATTACCGGAGACTTTTCCGAACATGTCACGGACAAAATATTGCCTTACTCCCTCGCGTTTTATCTCAAAACCATAAATCTCATTTTTATTTTTCAATCCCCTATCTAATATATATTCGTATATTTTTTGATGGCTCATCAGTTCCATTGATAATCTTTAATATTATTATAGCTCATCAGAGGGTCCGAAACTTTGTAACTTTTATATTCGGCATAAGCACAATACCTGTTGCCACCCTTGCACTTTTCTAAAAGCAGACACGAACGACACTCTATCGGTAAATTTTTATAGTTCCGCAAAGACTGCATAAACGGATGATTCCAACATTTCTTAATGTTTAAAGGATCACCAATATTTTTTTCAATATAATAGATTGGCTTGGCAAATCCTCTCGGGTCAATAACAAATCTTTCATGGCCATCAACACTCCGGGCACCCGAACAAACTGCATTCATTTTAATGGGATCCAAAGCGCAAAGAGGAACTGCATTAACTATATGCAATTTCAATGGAATTTGTTTATCAATTATATCCTTCCTGATTTTAATTAATTTTTCAACCAATAGCGAAAGTTCTTTCTTGCCCCAAAGATTTTTTTCTCCGGGCAAAGGGATGAGCCTGTTTGTCGCCCATTTATCAATCTTTAATTTCTTGAATAGTTCATAAAACTTTTCTAAATTCCTGATATTATCAAGAGTGGCTATGGTGCTAACCCTGATTGTTTTTATGCCCGCCTTTTTCAGCCATTTAATGGCTCTTAATTTTTTTTCAAAAGAACCCTTCACTCCGGTTATTTTTTCATCTTTTTTAGAATCATAAGTATGCATTGAAAAAAGAACGTAATCAATGTTCTCTGCCAATCGTTTGGCTTCATTATAACTTTTAATCAAAAACCCGTTAGTGTTCAGACGAACCTCTAATTTTTTTGATTTTGCGTATCTGATCAGATCAATGAGATCGCTCCTTAACATTGGCTCCCCGCCCGTGAATCTGACGATGGGAATACCCGCTTTTTTAATGCTATCAATGACTTTTTTAACATAATCGGTAGTCATTTCTTTGCCGCCATGCCCTCTTTTAGCAAAACTAATTCTGTTAAAACAAAATTTGCATTGAAAATTACATCTGGACGTCAATTCAATCATTATTTCTTTTGGCAATGATTGAGGTTTAATAGTTCTTTCGTCTAAACGATTAAAATAACCTCTTGGAATTCCGTCACATTGCTTGTAGTATCTGCAGGTTATACATTTTTTTAGTTTCTTGAAATTTTTATTATTTTCACTTTTTAAAATAACGCCTTCCGGTTCAGGAATTAAACAATATGGCAAACCCTTAACCCTTATTAACATATCAAACAGGAAAACATAACGAGCTTTTGAAATATATCTAGCAACTTCTCCTATGGAATTACCTATCTTGTTGGCGGGATTGATTAAATCTAGCTGAACTTTTTTTATACCAAAATCTTTGGCTATCCTGATAATTCCATTTAATCTGAAAAAATTGGCGAATTTTAAATTCTGGTCGGAAATTACCGGGATATTCAAAATTATATTATCCTTCTGCCCCAATTTGATCAGATTATTAATTCCAAGAACTGTTTCTTTGAAACTACCGGCGACTCCCGTTATCAGATCATGAAGACCGGGTCTATGTCCGCAAAGAGAAATTTTAAAATGGCCCATTCCGGATCTAATAATTTTTTTGGTAAAATCCAAATCGGCTAAAGATCTTCCGTTGCTATCCAGCTGAACAATTTTAAATCTTTTTTTCGCCAAACAGACCAAATCAAAAAAATCCTTTTGAATTGTCGGCTCACTGCCGTTAAAGATGATTTTTTCTCTTTCTCTGCTATTTTTAATTCTTTCCGAAATTTTTTCGAAAGAAGCATTCCTTTTTTTATTGACACTGCAAAAAAAACAATTGTTATTACATTTGCCGGTAAAAGATATCACCAGTTTTCTGTTATTTGGCGACATTATCCAAAATTAAGTTAAATCTATTCTAACGCGTAAATCTTTAATCCGCAACCCAAAAACAGCACCTCTTGTTGTGATATTTAAATTTAAAAAGCCACTCCATTGGTGGCTTTTTAAATATTCAAATTCAACTCTTAATCAATGGCGCAGATTAGTTCCGCCAATTCTTGCCCAATCGTTTTGCACTCTTTAACAACCTCACATTCTTCGATGCCTCCATAATTATATCTCTTACATCTTTTTAAATCAGCCCAGAAGGATATATTCTCCGCACAAAAATTTCTTAATTCTTCGTCAACACCGGGAACGCTATCGCAGACCTTCAGGGCTAAGTCTTTGCCACCTAAATAAAATGCGGCTGCTGAACGCGCCGTCATTTGATTTTTTAACGCTTCTTTATTGTCTTCCCAGGCGTTAAGTTCAGACTGAATAAACAAAGACGCATCTTCTGCATATTTATCAAAAACGATGCAAAGCTTCTTAATTTTGTCAAAAATGTTAATTTCTCCCGGAACAACCAGTATTTGCCCTGTTTTCACAAATTTTTCTAAACTGCTTTCTATGCTCTCTAAATCCGCCTCAACATCTATAATTTTACACATTGATAACACCTCGCCCATAGCAATATTTGCGTACCATCGCAATCCGCTATCAGACAAATAAATATTCCATGGAAAATTATATATTTTATCCAATCTGTCTAATTTGACCCTCCTGTTTTCCTTGTCAACCATTAATTCTTGAATGAAATTTTTTGCTGTATCATAAATTTCATTCTTTTTTTCATACTCCATTCTGCATAAAAAATACTCTCCTGTCTTATTTACTGCATACGCCATTCTGTCTTTTTCCGTTGAATCAACGGCTTTCTCGGGATTTTTTAAATTACGAATCTCATTAATTAATTCGTCGTCGGTCATTTTTCCAACGTTTTCGGTGCACTTCGCTTTTATTGCACCCGGAGATATATCAAAAGAAACTTGCGCTTTTTGCCAAGATAATACACCCGCCGCTCCAATCATAATTACTAAAACCACTATTGCAACAACAAATAATATTTTTCTATTATCTAAAAAAATCATATTCATTACTAAATCTTATTTATCATCATTAATAACTGGCATGAGAACCGTGAGAGCCGTGGGAGCCGTGGGAGCCGTGGGAGCCGTGGGAGCCGTGGGAACTGTGAGAGCTATGAGAACCGTGAGAGCCGTGGGAACCGTGGGAACTGTGAGAGCTATGAGAACCGTGGGAGCCGTGAGAACTGTGAGAACTGTGAGAACTATGAGAACCGTGAGAGCCGTGGGAACCGTGGGAAGCGTGATCAGCGTGATGAGAATGAGAACTATGAGAACCATGAGAACCGTGAGAACCATGAGAGCTGTGGGAGCCATGGGAACCATGGGAACCGTGAGAACCGTGAGAACCGTGGGAGCCGTGGGAACCATGGGAGCCATGGGAACCGTGAGAACCGTGAGAGCCGTGGGAACCATGGGAAGCATGCGAGCAAGCAGCTGAAGCAGGGTCTGGTTTCATTAGGCTAACCAAGCCTATTCCCAAAGCCAAAATACCCATAGCAGTTTTAGCTATACTTTTTTTATTGATTCTTCCCTCTTCGCTTGTCAAAAAGACTTTAATATCTTTTTTTATTTGAGGTATCCCAATTTTTTTCATTTTTATATTTTGCCCTCGCTGACTCTATTATAGTACTTCTGCAAAAAGATGGCTAACGCTTTCTTGCGGGGCAATTCAAAATTACCTGCTAAGCCAAGATTCCAGAATCGATTTTATTTTTTTGTCCTCTAATTTTTCAAATAAAAAATCCAAAATTGCCATATTAATCTGACACCGTTCATTGGTCGGCATCTGGCCGAAAATATTACCTTGTTCAGAATAATTATAAATCGGGCAAACACCGCAATACGGATTATAGGCGCAATTTTCACAATAAGGCAAACCTTCCAAGCATGAAGCTAAACACATTGTTCTGACTACCGGATTACCTATTATGTCTTGATACTTGCTGTTCTGAACATTGCCCAAATAAAAACTTTTATCATCCATCATGCTTAACATTCTTCCTTCGTCACAGGTATAAATATCGCCGTTATAATTATAAGCTAATTGTCCAATGCCGGCTCCGCAGGGAGAGCGAAAATCTAAATGATTGGGATCTTTTTCGGTCAATATCTTGGTTAAAAAAGTCTGCGCCATTCTTTCTCTGATTTTTTTCTTCTTTTTGAGATTCAAATCAATAATATAGTTAAGGGCATTTCTGTAAAATTTTATGTATTCGCCGGCGCTATAACCAATTTTCTTAAAGTGTTTCTTGGTAAAGCCAAAGGGATTCAAGGGGCGTAAATAAATATCGTCAAAACCCAACTTAAGATATTCATCAACCATCTGCTTATAATACGGCAAGGAAAAACGGCTGACGGTTATCGCCACTCCCATTTTGAAGATATATCCTTTTTTTATTAATCTTGGATAAAGTTTAAAGAATTTCCTTACCCATTTAGCCGTATAATAATAACTGCCGGCTTTATCCCCTATCAAAATTCTATTCCTATTGTGGATTTTCTCCGGCCCATCCAAGGAAAGGCATAAACCGACTTTTTTATCCAATAAATATTTAAATTTCTTCTCATCCATCAAGGAAAAATTGGAGACCAACCGGATTTCTAAATCTTTTTTAGCTTTTTTATTCCTCTCGTAAGATTCTTCAATGATATATTTAACGATTGGCCAATTAACTAACGGCTCACCACCTTGGAATTCAATAGCCACAAAATGGCTGGTTGTCTGAAAAATTTTCTCAATTACTTCTTTGGCGGTTTTTTCTGACATATCATAGCCCTCTTTCTCCATGGTTTGGGCGCTAGCGTGACAATAAACGCATTTATGATTGCATCTTAGCGTCACGACAACAATATGCAAACTCGGCCCGCCTTGCAAAAAAGATTTCTTAGAACGATATCTGTTCGCCAGTCCAGTCAGATTTAATTCATTTTTCAGAAAATTTTTCTCTTTTAAAGATAAATACGGTTCTTTGTCTTTTTTTAAATTATTATTTAAAAAATCTCCGAATTCTTTCTCGGTTAGAAATAAATACTCACCGACATCATTGGTTAAAAGATATTTATTTTTAAGTTTTTTAAAACGGAAGAACCCCAGTTGATTATATTTTATTTTTTTCAAATCAAACATGATTATAATTTCATCGAAAAAAGAACGTAGTTGCAAAATTCATCTTTAATTATTTTTTCGACATCTTTATTGATATTTTTTAATTCCACCTTGATATAAGCGCCTTTTTGCTTAAAATCAAAATCAGCTAATCCCCGATATGCCCGTATGGTTGATTTTACGGCTTTTAAATTATATATTTTTTTGTTGAATTTTATCTCCATTATTTCTTTTCTTTTTCTGTTTTCTTTAGTTTCGCTCCATACTTATCTTCCCATGACACGGCAATTCCCAAAGGATCGTCTTCGTATCCTATTTCATTTTCTTGAACGACTTCATCGTCGCCGTAAGCTGAAACTAGCGCTTGCCCGACGATAAACTCTCTTAATTTGCGGCTATTCCTGGACAATTTAATCCTAAAAGCATAGTCTAACAATTCGTTTAGAAAATCTCCTTTTAAAGCTTCTAATTGCTTTCTGCTTAATTTATTTTTGCCCTTCAAGAACACTGCTATTTTTTTTTCAGAGCAGCTGTCTAAAAACAAATAAGCCCTATCAATAAAGACATAGGCCGCGCCATAGATTGCTTCCAAAGAGTATATTTTTACAGACAAATAAAAAATTACTTGATTTTTATTTATTTTCGTTTTGATTTTTTTCACAAACTTATTATTAACACAAAAGAGTGACTATTTCAAGGTCCAATAAATCAATTACCTAAGATATCCGATGCTTTTTTAGGGTGCGACTTCTTTCCAACCTGGCAACGGAAGGCGGATTCCAACAGTTTTATTTGAAGAGCAGGAGTAATTGTCACTATCGGTTATCTGCAATACAACTTGTTTTGTACCGTTGGACAAAAATTTAACTATCGAATTTTCTTGGACAGAAGAAGCCGGCGAGCCATCTTGAAAAGTCCAAAACCAGGCCGACTTAATTGCACCACCAAAAACTGTTGACTGATCAACAAACGAAACATCTTCATTGACAGAGGAATTCAGCGGAGTCCAAGAAAAATTGACTGTTGGGTAAGTATGTTTAGGGGTGGTGAAATCAGCGCCACTAGCCCAGCCGGAGACTAGGTCATGATTATCCCAAACTTTAACCCGCCAATAGTATTTAGTATCGTAGACAAGCTTCCCGCTGCCGGTCGCGTAGGAGTTGGAAGCGGAAGAGACCTTGTTGGAGTCAACCACTGTACCGGGTCCGGAAAAACCGGGGTTAGTTGCTACTTGCACTTGATAGGCACTCTGCGTATCACCGGCGTCCGAGTCGGAGAAAGTCCAGGAAAAAGTCGCGGCCGGACCAATTAGACAATAATTCGGCTGACTAGCTGATAAATTAATGGCACTCGGCGAATAATTAACGAAAAAAGTGCCTCCGTCAGCAAAAGACGTCCAGCTGGCCGGCGCTACATTGCTCAAAACCCTTACTGCCCAAGAATAATTGCCCCCGATTAAGACCGGACCGGTCATGGATTGACTCGCATTAAGCACCATACCTGAATCATAGATCAAAGAGCCAATATTGTTATAAATATAAACTTGATAGCCTGATTGTGAATCGCCAGAAGTAGTCCAATTAAATACTGGCTGACTGCCGTTGAATGAAACTGCACCGGTGCAAACTGTAATATTAGTAGCACTGGCTGAATTAACCCAACCCAAAATAATAAGCGGCAAACAAAAAGTCAAAACCCTTATTTTAAACCTGTATTTCATGTTTTTATGCCTTAAACTACTTTCTTTCTTTTCTGCGTATTTCCTATCGTAAAGACAATTTAATAATAACATGAATTATTTTCCGGAGCTATTATTTATCCACAAGATATTCCGTGTAAACTTAAAAAAAGATTCTTTCTTGCCATTCCCAAAAAAATTGCCCGAAAAATAACAAGATTACCGTTCCGCTGATCAAAAATGGCCCGAAAGGAATTTGCGATTTCATGGTTTTCTTACCCCAAAGAATTAATCCCACGCCCACGATTGCTCCGATAAAAAAAGCCAGGAATAAAGCCGCCAAAATATTCGGCCAACCGAGCATCAGCCCTATTAAAAAGGACAACTTAGCATCGCCAAGGCCCATTCCCTTGCCACGGGTAATCAAGATTATGGCTAGAAAAAAAGCGGACGCGCCCAGAGCGGAAAGAAGATAGGGCCAAAACAGTTGCCAAATCCTAAATCCGAAATCCGAAATCCTAAACAAATTCAAATTTTCAAAACTCAAAACTCCAAACAAACGGTAAACTAAAGCCACGCCGATGGCTGGGAATAAAACTACATCTGGAATAATATAGTGGCGCAGGTCGTAGACGAAGATTACCAGCAAGGAACAAACGATATACAACAAGCAACCAATGACAACCCAATGACTAATGACAAATGACAAATTTCCAATAAAATCCCAAGCTCCAAATCCCAAACTCCAAAAAATTAAAATAAATAATAATCCTGTTGCTATTTCGACCAGCGGATACTGCCAAGATATTTTTTCCTTACATTTTCGGCATTTGCCACCTAACCACAAAAAACTAACGATTGGAATGAGGTCGTACCAAACTAATACTTGCCCGCACTTTACGCAATGCGAACGTTTTTTTACTATCCCCTCGCCTGTTTCCAGACGGCAAATCACCACATTCAAAAAACTGCCAATGGCGGAACCGAAGAGAAAAATTATAGCTTCTATCATAAGCCTTATTTGTCCTATTGGTCTTATACGACTTATTCCATTTTACCACAAAAACAAAAACCATCCCAAAAATGGCATGGTTTTTGTTTTTGTGCACGCACAAAATTAACTTAAAATTCTACGGCGTAACATCATAAACTGGGTCCGTGCCAGAAAAGCTGCCAGAAGCACAAGCGTCAGTCGAATCAGCGTCAGAAGCTAGGGCTTTGTCAGTGGTCGTTTCAAGACCGTCTGATTTAGTTCCTAAGTGATAACCCAGAGTTTCCGAAACACAATACTGATAAGCGCTTGTTCCATCCGGATCCAACGGCACCGTGTTAATATAAGTTGTTGCCAGTCCGCTTAAGGCTGCCGGATAACTGCCAGAAGTATCATAATACATCTGCAACGCTAATTGTAATTGCCTGATATCAGAAACTCTTCTCGCATCGCGAGCTTTAGCTCGGGCCGTATTTAACGAAACCATCACGATGGTTGCCAAAATACCGATAATGGCGATAACCACCAATAATTCAATTAAAGTAAAACCTTTTTGTTGCTTTCTCACTTTTTTCACCTCCTTTCGCCATTTTTGTCCGCGAGCGTCAGCAAGCGGCTACAAAAATGAGCGTCTCGCCGAAGTTCCGTAAAACGGAACGAAGGCGGATTGCTGTTTATTTAAATCGACTTTTAATTAATAACTAAGGGGTAACGTCATAGACCGGGTCTTCACCAGAAAAAGAAGTTCCGCCCATACAACCGTCATTCTCTATATCCGCGTCGCCAATCAAAGCGCTACTATCTTCCATCTCTAACCCTATCTCGCTGGTTCCCAAATGATAATTAAGGCTACTCAATGTGATGCAATACTGATATTCATTTATTCCGTCCGGATCAATAGGCTTTGCGGCAATATAAGTTGGCACCAGGTCATCCGGGTTTGTCGGATAGTGCCCGAACGAATCATAATACATCTGCAACGCTAATTGCAGTTGACGAATATCAGACAGGCGCCGCACGTCACGAGCTTTAAAACGAGCCATGTTTAAAGAAGTCATTACCGTGGTCGCTAAAATACCGATAATAGCGATAACAACGAGAAGCTCTATTAGGGTAAAGCCTGTTTCCTTCTTAATATTTTTTATTATGTTCACGCTCTTTAATGTAAAATGTAAATCTCAAAATGAAAAATGACAATGTAAAATTCAAAATTTATAAATCCATCCCGCGTAGCGTGATACCTAAATTTTACCGCGCCTGCCAAAGCCG
>CAZYIG010000007.1:0-15284 GCA_964647205.1 uncultured Candidatus Saccharibacteria bacterium
ATTTACATTCTTGTATGAAGTTGTTGGTTTTCGTTGCAATAAAATTGAAAGAGTGTTTATAAAATCCGTTAGCGGATTTTCCAGTTTTGTTGATTTTCTAATTTTTTACCAAGAAAAACAGCCGACGCAAAAAGATATTCCGCTTTATGCGATAGAAGAAACAAAAACCGATGATAAAGAAAGTCGGAATACTGGCGTATATCAACGAGCATCAAAATTTGTTTTTCTTGAACATTATTATCCTGAAACCAAAAAGGTAATGCTCTATAACTTGAAAATAGAGCAAAAGGAAACACCAACAGCCACTTACATTTTTGGCACAAAATTATTACTTACGCTCGGCGTAGAAATACAAGGTAAAAAATTGGACGAAAAGATTTTTAAGCCGTTTAATTCCTTTGATGAAATTATTGCTTTCAAAAAGAAAATGCGTCGCGCGCCAAAAGGCAATATCCCTATTTTGATTAAGAAAAACGACGATAAAATTACAATTTCTGGCAGATTATTCAAATCCAGTGGACTTGCTCACGATCCGAATATCGGAGCGTTGAGTTTAATTAGCGCGGCAATCCGAAAACTTGGCTGGACAGGCGAAATTATTATCACAAAACACGGCTTGAAACAAAAACATTTACAAGCGGACAATAAATTTATAAAAATTGCTAATCATCTAAAATTACAAATTCAGAAGTTAGTTTTACCCGCAAGCAAAGAGCAAGATATTTATTGGAAATACGAAACAGAAGGTGAAAAACTTGGCACAATTTTTATTCATTTGGTCGTTGAAAATTTTACAAAAGGATTTTCTATTTTTGAAAATCATAATCCGTTCTTAGCAATCTTAAAACCCCCTCTTCTCCAACCCCCATCTCCCTCTTTTGACCTCTCTCTCTTAAAAGGTTAAAATGAGCTTATGCGTATCTCTTATTCGGCACTGGATACTTTCAAAAAGTGCCCGCTAAAATTCAAATTCCAGTATATTGATAAGATAAGAACGCCCAAATCCAAAGACGCGCTTTTTGGCACGCTTTTGCATAGCGCCTTGAAGATTTTGCATGAGCCGGGACTGATTATTCCCACCGAAGAAGAAATCTTAAAATTTATCTCCAACAAATGGGATGCTTCAATTTATTCTTCCGAACAAGAATCCACCTTGAATTTCGCTCAGGCGATTAAAATAATGAAAGACTATTACGCCAAAAATTATCCTTCGCAATTTACCGTGCTGGCGCTGGAAACTATGTTTGAAGTGCCGTTTCAAATCGGAACCGAAAAACACTTAATCACCGGTAAAATTGACCGCGTGGATAAGAATGAAGACGGCTTGCTTGAGGTGATTGATTATAAAACCTCTAAAAAAATGCCTTCGCAGGAAACAGTAGACAAGGATTTACAACTAGCAGTTTATCATCTTGGTGTGGCTAATCGCTGGCCGACGCTGGTCAAAGAAGACCGACCGCTCAAAACCAGTTTATATTTTCTAAAACACGGCGAAAAGCTTTCCAGCACCCGCACCTTGGATAATTTAGCCGCCACCAAAGAAAGCATTGCTAAAGATTTAGAAATTATTGATAAGGCCTTCAAGGAAAATAAATTTAGCCCGACACCCAATGCTCTGTGCGACTGGTGCGAATTTCAACGCCATTGCCCTTTTTTCAAGCACAAGTTCAAAGAAGAAAAAATATTCTTTAACGACCAAGATATCAAAGCGCTAATTGGTGAATATACAAAATTAAATGACGAAGTTGATGAACGAGACAAGCGACTAAAAGAAATAAAATCGGAGATGTCTAAGTTTATGGACCAGGAAGGGCTGGAAAGATTATTCGGTGATGATGGCTACATTACTCGCCAAGCTATCCAGCGCTTTAAATACGACAGTACGGCATTGCGGGCTATTTTGGAACCGCTGGGGCGATGGCAAGATGTGCTCAAAGTTGATGATGTGAAACTGAAAAAAGTGGCCAAAGACTTGTCACCTGAAAAACAGCAAAAGATAGAAGAAGCCAGAAAGCTTGATAAAGAATATAAAACTCTCTCGTTGAAAAAAGATAAGAAACTGAAAAGCTAAAAGCACTTCATCACATTATGGCTAAAAGCACTTCATCACATTATGTTCACGATAGCAAACATAATGTGATGAGCAAATATCCTTCTTGTTTATAAAAATCGGCTCAAATCTTATTTCGACCAGTTAAATGGTTTCGCAAAGTGAAAATTTAACATGGTTTAACTTGGTAAAAAAGAAAAAAGGCTTGCCGCGATGGGCAAGCCTTTTAAAATTGCTCAAGTTTTATTTTTTCTCAATTTTATATTTCGCCTGATTTCGACAATGACCGCCAAAAGACCTATTAAGATAACCACCTCCAGGCCAATCATTGGCCACGATGCAAGAAAATCCATTATCCCCCCTTTCGTTCATTATCGTCGGTCTGAAGAAGTATCTTCAACGTTCGTTATGCATTGCGCTTTCTTTGGATAGTCCTTACTAGAATCGTGAAATTGTTTGAGATATTTAATTAATGCTCTCTGCATCAAAAAATAATAGAGTAACGCCGCGACAGCGAGCAAGGTGAATAAAACGAAACAAAAAACGATCCAACCGCTTATTCCCCATACTTCCCATTGACTAAACAGCATTCTTTTTTCTCCTTTCGCTAGCGAAACTGTTACCAGCGCGAAGCTCTGCGAAACGCCTTGTTCATCTCTTCTCCGGCGAGAAGATAGAGTCGCCTCATATTCATTATTATGTCCTCCATCTTTGTCCCCTTTTTGATTTCAGTTGGCATCCGATGAAGAACTTTAATCTTTTCACTTTTTACGGCACCGACTCTTGATAATTCTTTTTTACTCGGCTTTTTTTTATAAAGAAGCCTGGCGCCGCTTGGACAAACAACAATGTGTTTGTATCCTCCCTTTTCTTCGCCCCTTAATATCCCATCAACTTCCTCTGGGAGTAGGCTTTCTGGCTTTATTCCCTCGGTCATTTTGCGCCCTCCATTTTGTAAAAACAGAATTGTTTATGGCTCGTATTCTTCCGCCCCGGTAATGCTCCGGTTTATAGATTCAAAACCTCTGTTTTGCAACCAAGAGGTAAGGCGTCGCCTGAACAAAGCGACCATCACCACCACTAAAATCAAACCGACAACTAGCCAAGTTCCCATGAAAAACCTCCTGTTATTCAGTTAATCAAACACCAATAAAAGAATTCCCTCCAACACTAACAAACCCACATATTCCCAGACTCCCATAGGATGCCCCCTTCATTACTTTTTGTTAAACAACCAACCTTTTCTTTAATGATATTTATACTATAAATTTATAACTAGCTAGTCAAGGTTTTTGATATCCGGCCGGCGCTTTGCTGGCAATACAAGCGCAAGGGGAATAACCGGCTGCTTGCGCTTCTTTTTCTTGATTAAACCAAACTTGATTTTCTAATTTTATTTTCTGCCCATAAGAACACCACGGCCAATGATATTTTGTTCCGCCGCGGCTGGCAACAAATAATCCTTTGGCCGCAGCTTGATTTGCTAAAGGCGTTGCCACCGACTCCCCTGCTGTCACACCAACTGGCTGTGAAACATTATTTAAAATATTAGCCGAACTAACGGCATTTGGTTCCTCAATAATAACTGGATTTCTAACAATTTCCGGCGCAGTTAATCGTCCAGCGCCAAAAGCAATTACCGCGACCAAAATAAAGCCAACAACAATGGCAATATCCGCTTGGTTGCGGCGAATCCAATCCCCTATTGTTTGTATATCTATGATTGACATAAAGACACTAATATGATAACATTATCTTGCTTTTAAATAAAATTCTTGAAAAAATCCTAAATCCGAAATCCTAATTTCTAAACAAATCATAAATATTAAATCATAAATTCTAAACTGTTTGGAATTTGAAGATTTGTAATTTAGATATTGTTTAGTATTTAGATATTAGAATTTAGAGTTTTACGGTTATGGCGCATACCAAAGCGGCCGGTTCTACTAAACTAGGCCGCGATTCACAACCACAATATCTAGGAGTTAAACTCTTCGCTGGTCAGTCAGCCAACGTGGGCAGTATTATTGTCCGCCAACGCGGTACTAAATTTTTACCAGGCAAAAATGTTAAGCTTGGATCCGATGACACTATCTATTCGATGATTCAAGGACTCGTTCATTTTGCCACCAGAAAGATAACGAATTTTAATGGAAAGAAAAGAGTTGCTAAAATCGTTAACGTAGTACCCACAAAATAAAAAGGAGGCTACTGATTATGGAAGGATGGGGAGTCTGGAACTCTGGGGTTAATAATTTAGCCAAGGAACAAGAAAAAACGTATCCCGCATATCTACGAGAAGCGCTAACCCATACTAAGGGTTGCCAATGCAACAAATGCACACGGGCAGGCTTTCGAAAGGAATGCCACAACTCAGAACATCAAAGAGGTTGCCAGTGCGGCCAACCATAAAAATATCATTTTACCTCTTTACTAGACCCTCATCATAAATGAGGGTTTTATCTTTTTCTAAAAATACTTGAGCGCTATTTCCGAATCGCCGCTTTTATAAATTCTCTGAATAAAGGATGCGGCTTATTCGGACAAGATTTAAATTCTGGATGAAATTGCACAGCCACAAAAAATGGATGATTTTCTAACTCAATAATTTCCACTAAATCTCGGTCTGGATTCAACCCAGCTATTTTTAACCCTTTTTTTACTAGCAAATCCCGAAATTGATTATTAAACTCATATCGATGGCGATGCCGTTCAGAGATCAGCTCCTGACCATAGGCCTTGAAGGCTCTGGTCCCCTTCTGCAACTGGCAATAATACGCGCCTAGCCTCATTGTCCCGCCATAGCGATTCTTGCTTAACAAGGCTTTCTGCTCCATCATCAAGTCAATGATTGGTTGGGGCGTATCTTTATCAATTTCCGTAGTATGGGCTTTTGATAGGCCACAAACATGACGGGCAAATTCAACGCAAGCCAATTGCATGCCATAGCACAAACCAAAATAAGGAATTTTATTGCGGCGACAAAATTCAATAACTTTTATTTTTCCTTCAACCCCCCGTGAACCGAACCCACCCGGCACGATTATCCCATCATACTGTTTTAATTTTTTCAGCGCTTGAGAATTTTTTTGCTCATATTCTTCAGCGTTCAACCAGTCAATTTGCGGCTGGCGCTTATGGAAAAAAGCGGCGTGCTTGACCGATTCAATCACCGAAAGATATGAATCCGATAAAACAAAATTGCCTGTGCCAAAATATTTTCCCACAATCCCAATCTTAACCGATTTTTTAACATTTTTAATCGTGACGACAAATTTCCGCCAGTCGTTTAGATTGCTTTTTTTGGACCGTAAACTTAATTTTTTTAAAATCAAATCGCTTAATTTATCTTTCTCAAAGTTTAAGGGCACTTCATAAATACTTTCTATATCTGGCGCCGAAATAACATCTTCTTCGCGCATATTGCAATTTATAGCGATCTTCTCTTTTCTTTTTTTATCCAACGGAGCGCTAGACCTAGCTAAAATAATGTCCGGTTGGATTCCAGCCGAATTTAATGTCCGTACCGCGTATTGAGTCGGCTTGGTTTTCATCTCACCAATTTTATTGGGAATTGGCAGATAGCTGACCAAAACGAACAAAACATCTTCTGGCTTTTTAAGGCGAAGCATTCTTGCCGCCTCTAAAAATAATACATTTTGATATTCGCCAACTGTCCCGCCAATTTCTATCGTGATAAAATCAGCTTTAGCCCTTTTTACGGCTTCCTCTATCCGATCAATTACTTCCAAAGGAATATGCGGCACAACCTCAACGCATTTCCCGCCGTATTCCATCTTTCGCTCTTTGTGAATAACCGATTCATAAATACTGCCCGTGGTCATATAGTTTATTGCCGGCAAATTGATACCCAAAAATCGTTCGTAATTTCCCATGTCTTGGTCACACTCTGTCCCCTCGTCCAAAACAAAAACCTCACCGTGTTCGGTGGGGTTCATCGTCCCCGCATCAACATTGACATAGGGATCAATTTTTATGGCTGTGACCGAGAAACCGCGAGACTGAATAATTTTGCCGATGGAAGCAGTTGCTACTCCCTTGCCAACGCCTGACATAACACCTCCAGCCACAAAAATATATTTGGCCATAAAAATAATTTTTTTCTTTAGATATTTGTTTCAATAAATGCCGGCTTGGAGAAATCGGCATCTAGTTATTCAATACTTTCTAAATTAAAGCTTCTTCTTCCGAAATGACAATAATCTTAATTTTGGCCTCAAGACCATGCGACATCTCAATAATAATATCGTCATATTCACCCGTTTCTTTTATCGGTTCCGCTAATTTTATATTATTTTTTGCCACCGTGAATCCTTTGTCTTTTA
Organism: uncultured Candidatus Saccharibacteria bacterium; assembly: GCA_964647205.1. GTDB lineage: Bacteria > Patescibacteriota > Minisyncoccia > Portnoybacterales > GWB1-42-6 > CAZYIG01. Next base: position 6,397 of record CAZYIG010000007.1, read on the forward strand.
AGATTTTTACTAATTTCGCGGCCGTAATTGCACCGTATAGTTTTCCGCCTTCATCAGCCTTAGTTTTGATTTCAATTTCTTGACCATCAAGCTGAGTAATCAAATCTTCTTCCATTTTTAATTCAGCTTCAGCTTGTTGGGTCAACAATTCTTGTTCTGATTCCAGTTGTTTTATGGTTGATTCGGTTGCCGGCTTGGCTAGATTATTTGCAATTAAAAAATTCCGGCCAAAACCATCAGCCACGTTTTTAATTTCGTTCTTTCTGCCTACCTTTGGCACATCTTTCATAAGAATAACTTTCATGTTTTTTCTTTTTACTCTTTATTTATTTTACACTAATTACCTAAATCTTGGCAATCAGTTTCATTTTAAAAGTTCTAAAGCTTTATCCAGTTGCGGATCAAGGCCATTTTCAGCATCTGCAGCAGTATATTCAATCTTAACGTCTGGCTCCAACCCTTGTTCAGCAATACAATGACCCGACGGAGTTAACCATTTGGCCACCGTTACTTTTAAAGATGTCCCCTTGCTCATGTTTTCTAGTTTTTGTACGGAACCCTTACCAAAACTTTTTTCACCAACTAATTGAATTTTTAAATTATCACGCAGAGCGCCCGCTAAAATTTCTGAAGCTGAAGCTGAACCTTGATCAATCAAAATAACTGTCGGGAAGGATCCTAATTTATTAATGCCAAAACTTTTGTGGTCTTCTTTTTTCCCATCACCAAAATCTTCGCTTACTACCACTTGCCCTTCTGGCAAAAACCAACTGGCCATTTCCACGGCTGATTCAAGATAGCCGCCAGGATTTCCTCGCAAGTCCAAAACTAATCCTTTGGCATCTGAAGCCAGAATTTCTTGAATCGCTTTTTCAAATTCTGCCACCGAATTATCCGTAAATTGATAAAGCGCCAAATGGGCGATTTTTTTATCGCCTACCTGTTTCATATCCAACTTAACAATCGGCACATTAATAACTGCCCGCGTGATTTTAAATTCTTTAACTTCCGTCCAGCCATCGCGCAAGATTGCCAAAGCCACCTCTGTTCCCTTGGGACCGCGAATCAGATTGACTGCTTCTTCAACCGATAAACCTTCTGCTATCTTATCGTCTATTTTGTATACTTTATCCCCCGCTTTTAAGCCGGCCTTCATGGCTGGCGAATCCTTAAGCGGAGCTACAATTGTTATTACTCCTTTTCTATTGCCAATTTCGGCGCCAATTCCTTCTAAATTACCCTGCATTGACTGAGAAAAGGCCTTATTCTCTTCTGGCGGGAAAAAAACGGTATAAGGATCATCTAGCGCACCGAGCATACCGGAAATAGCCCCATAAGCCATTTTTTGATAATCTAATTTTGAACGATTAACGAATTCTTCTTGAACTTTTGTCCAAACATCCCAAAACAACGCAAAATCAACCACCCCTGTTTTACCTAATTCTAAATTTTGGATACCAGTTACCCTCTCAACCGAAGGTTTACTGTTTTTACCAAACCAAAAACCACCGCCAAAAATACCAATGGCTAGAACAACTACTAAAATTGAATTTAATATTTTCTTCATTTGTTTTTTCTATACTTCCAAAAATATTTTAATGCACTCGCCAGATGGATCCAAAGATACTTGTTTATAAAAATATCGGCGAAGCTATTAATTTTTTTGCTGGCTCGGCCATGATAATGGTGCATCTTTACTTCCGGCAAATAAATAACTTGCCATTTTTTTTGCCAAAAACGTCGGCACCAATCAGTATCTTCAAAATAAAGGAAAAATCGCTCATCCATTGGCCCAACTTCGGTCAAAGCTTGGCGGCGAATCATCATAGCCGCCCCCAAAATCCAATCCACTTCCTTAACAAAAGTTCGGTCAAAATCTTTCATAGCGAAACGATCCAACTCTCGCCTACCCCAAGGTATTTTACCTAAAAATGTTCGGCGATAAAAGATGGTCAATGGCCGATGGAAACGGAAACATGATTCTTGAATACTGCCATTAAAATTTAAAAGTTGCGGCCCTAAAACACCAATTTCGGAATGAGCCTCAAGATAATTTATCATTTTTGATAAAGAATCTTTAGCCACAATAATATCCGCATTCAAAACTAACAAAAAATCGCCTTGCGCCTTAGACAAACCGACATTTACTATTTTAGCATATCCGGTATTTTTGTGAAATGGGAAAAAAGCGATATTCGGAAATTGATTTTTTACCATCTCAACTGTTTCGTCTTCTGATTCTGAATCTAAAACTAAAATTTCCGCTTTAATTTCCAAAGTAGCCTCTTGTAAAGACTGCAAGCAAAGCTTTAAAAGTTCCGGTGTCCGGTAATGAGTAACAATTATTGAAAGTTTCATTATTTTATAAAAATATTCCTGCAAGCTTCTTTAATTTTTGAGAAGTCATCTCCTTGAGGCAACAGAATGTAAGCGCCATTTGAAGCATGCGCAGAATAAAGAAGCCCTTCGGGCGTAGTATCGAAAACTTTATGAACTATTTTTTTTGAATCAAAGTCTGTAGCCAAAGGAATTAAATTTTTCATTTCATCCCAAGGCATATCGGTTTTAACGTTTCGGCCAAGCGACTCTAAAATTTGATAAATTTTAACCGGATTACCCAAAACACCAAGCGATAAAGCTTTATCTTTGATTGCTGCCATTACTAATTGCTGGCGCCGAGCCCGGTCAAAATCGCTAGAAGAATATCTGGCACGAACAAAATAAAGAGTTGTATTGCCGTCCAAATTTGAAGTGCCAGCCGGAATTTCAAAAACCCATTTTTGCGAACTTATAGAGCTGGTTGAAGTACTGGCCATCTCTGTTCGGATAAAAAACGCTGACGATAAGCCTTCATCTCCTCCTTTAATCCATTGCTGATCTTCAATTAAGGGCTTGTCCAAAGTCACGGTAATGCCACCCAAAATATCAACTATTTCTTTAAAGGCTTCGTGATTTACCGAAATTGCCCGATTCATATAAAGTCCCATCGCTTGAGAAACAGCAATTTTACTAAAAAGCAAACCGCCAGCCGCTCCTCTTTTTTCAAAACCTAGAGCATAAGCGAAATTTATTTTTTCTTTATAATCCTTGCCTGGCATATTCACGTATAAATCTCGCGGAATTGAAATTAAAGCAATCTCGCCAGTAGATTTCTTCAAGCTCAAGACCATCATTGTGTCGGTTAAAAGACCGCCATTGGGATCTTCCTCTCCTCTTAGACCTAAGAGCAAAATATTTGTCCGGTCGCTTTCGGGCGTGGGCGTAGCTATATTTTCGTTCACGATTAAAGAGCTAAGATCTTCGTTTCCAGTTTGCATTTGACTGAAAGTAAAGCCGGTTTTATAAATCAATAAACCTCCTACGATTACAAGCAAGGCCACCAAAAACAAAATCCAGCCGCCAAAAACAAAGCGACGCCAACGAGGCATGGGCTTCTTTGTCGGCAAGAAATCTCTTTCTATTTTAAATTCTTCTTCGTAATCTTCCATAATCAATTAAAAATGTAAAAATCAAAATGCAAAATGACAATGTAAAGTTTAAAGTCTTATAAATCCATCCTGCGGAGCGGGATACCAAAATTTTACATTTTGAGATTTAAATTTTTCATTTTATCTGAACCACCTCTTCATTTCATCATTACTAATTTTCTTTTTCGCCATTATTATTTTGCGCTTTTGCCATGCTCTCGGCGCTAATCTGAATAATTCTTTCATTGATTTCCAAGTATAATGCTCAAATACTAGAACATAAAGCCAAGCACTGATTTCTTTAAAAATAAAACGAGGGAAATGACACAATAATAAGCCAATTTGCTCGTTTTTTATCTGCATTAAACGCTGATTTTTAAAAGCGTGATATTTGCCAAATTGATTGATTTTAAGTCTTTCTTTGATAATACCGATATAACTAGTCTTAGCGCTGTCCCCGGCTGTCCGAGCGTGCCAAGCCAAGGCCTTTGGTTCATATTTTGCTTGCCAGCCATAAAGCCTTAGCCGCCAAGCTAAGTCAACATCTTCCTTATAAGCAAAAAAATCTTCGTCAAAATACTCAATTTTCCCGTCTAAATTAATTTTTATATCTTCCAGCGCTTCGCGGCGATAAACTGGCAAGGCGCCGTCAACACCAAAAATTTCTTCTTGCTTATTAAATTGCCCATTATCTTCTTGCCCTTGTCCGCGGGCAATGATTCGTCGATTTTTTAAAATTACCAAACCGGCATTATCAATCACTTCGCTTTTCTCTAATTTATCTTCGCTAACTTTTAGCCTCAATAATTTTCCTTGAGCTGAACCGATATTTTTATCTTGTTCAAAAACACCAATAATATTTTCTAAAAAAAATTCATCTAGAATAACATCTTGATTGACCAATACAACCAATTCTCCGCTACTTTCTTTAATGCTTGAATTATGTCCGGCAGCAAAACCTAAATTTTTTTCATTAACAATCAACCGCCATTTTATCGTTGTTAATGAATCTTCTAATATTTTTTTAACCCGCTCAACTGTTTCATCACCTGAAGCATTATCAGTCATCAGCAGTTCAAAATTTTTATAACTTTGCGTCAAAATTGACTCCAAGCACGGTTTTAAATAAACTCCGGGTTTATACAAAAGTAAATTTACCGAGATTAGAGGATTATTCATAGAAGATATTAGTTATTCTTCTGACCATAAATCATGCTTTTCAGGCTATATAATGTAGCCGCGTTCACCATAAAAAGCAGTAGAACTTTATCGTTTAGCAACACTACATCAAAGAAACTATAGCCCAAAACCCAAAGCAAGTAAAGCCCAAAAAGTAACCCAAAAAATCGAAAATGGAGTTCTCTTGAACGACGCCAAACCAGCCAGCTAGTGTAAAGAATATCCACAAAAATACCGACCAAAAACAAGGCTCCAATAATGCCAATTTCTGAAGCAAAATCAAGGTATAAATTATGAGCCGAAGCGCCTTTTTTGATTGCTGAAATTTTTTCGTCTAAAACGACAACATAATTACCAAGACCCACTCCTAAAAATGGATGCCCAGCCACTGACTGGAGACTCGCCCGCCAAATTTCCAGCCGCCCCTTATTGGAGGTTTCTTCAAAATCAGAGATTGATTTTGCTCTTTCAAAAAAGCTAAAAGTGCTGGAAGAAAAATTACCTGTTTGCCAGGATTGGAAAGTATACAGAACCGGCGGATAACCGACCGATAGAACAAAAAAAATAATAAAAAGTGTCAGAGTTTGCAATGATTTTTTTACTAAAAATTCGTCAATTTTTTTCCGATAAAAATAAATAACCGCTAAGAAAACCGGGACGATGCTTAGCCAGGCTCCTCGCGAACCGGACATTACAATTCCGAAGAAAGACAAAGCGATCATTATTTTTAAAAAAATCTTCAGATGCCGATTGTCTTTATAATATAAAAATAACGTCAAGAAAATCGGCAAAAGCAGAATATTAAACATGGCGAACGAGTGTGAATCTGGAAAAACCGAAAAAAGACGCAACGTAGGCGGATTAACGCTGTAATAAGCAAACCAAGTATTTGAATAAGATAATAGGCCGGCTAAACCATCGCCATAAAAAACGGATATTACTTTTCCGGCCCAAAATTCCCAAAAATTATAAAGCGGGATAAAAAGAACTGCTAGAAACTGAATTAACGCAACAAAAGCAATTACTACTCCACCAGCCAAAACTGCTTGCCAAACTCGCAAAATCTCTTCTTGCCGACGAGCTAAATTTTTAACAATCCAGAATAGAATTAAAATATTCAAAAGAAAAATCAGTTTTTTCAGAGCAATAATCTTATAAAAAGCAACTCCGAATGAAAGAAGAGCCATCAATAAAAAACCCGCTACCAACCAATTTAAGGAATTACCCTTCAGAATACTACGAAAATCCCAATGTCCATCCGTTGTTTTTTCTAAGCCCAAAGAAGATAAGCCTTTTTTAAAAAAGACGCAACCAGCCAAAACCAAAATTAAAATTCGCCAACTTGCGAACGTATCAAAAGTTTCATAAAGAGGCAAAGCCACGTAAAGCGGAATTGAAGCAATTGTCAGCCACAGCGAATCTTCGAGCGGCGAAAAAATCATATAAAAAATTGCCAGTCCCGTCCAAACTAAAATTGCTTCGCGGGGGATAAAACCTACCGAAGCTAAGACCACTACGATAACCTCCAAGGCAAATATAATGTTTAGTGAGGTAAAGTATCTTTTCAAGATGTCTAATTATTCTAATTTCTAATTGATCTAATTAATGCCCAATGACTAATGCCTAATTTTTAAAAATTAGGTCAATTAGGAATTAGTAATTTTTCTAATGTTTTCTCCGCACAAATTTGCCACGAAAATTTTTCTGCTCGCCGCTTCCCTGTTCTTGATAGCTCCAACCATAATTGCTTATCTTCTGCTAATCGCTTCATCGCCCAATGAATTTCCTCAACATTTAAATTATTTTCTATCAAAAGAGTTGCTTGGCTTGCCACTTCTACCAAGGAACTGCTTCGACTGGTCAGGACTGGAACGCCCAAACTCATCGCTTCCAGTACCGGCAAACCAAAACCCTCGTAATCAGAAAGCCAAACAAAAAACGCGCAAGCGCTATATAACAATTTTAAATCATTATCGTTAATAAAATCAACCCTTAAAATCGCCTCCCGATTAAATTCTTTATTTTTCTTGGCTATTAATTTAAGCACACTTTGACCCGAGGTATAATCGCGACCGCCCAATAACAGTTGCCAACCATCTTTTTCTTTAACCAGATAGCTAAAAGCCTTAATGACTTCTTTTAGGTGCCGGCGTGAAAAAATAGAGCCGACATAAAAAATAAAATTATTTTTTAAACCATATTTAATCTTTATGGCCTCAATCTCTTGACTCGCTGTCTCACGATTAAAATTCCTAATTTCTTCTGCCACCGCTAAATAAGTTGTCACGATTTTTTTCGGTTCAATTTTATAATATTTTATAATTTCTTGCCGGGAAAATTCCGATGGCGTGAAAATTACCGTGGCTTTTTTGGCTGATCTTTTCGAAACCCATCTAAGTAAGATGCGATCGGCAAAACTTGGCCAATTAAATTCTGCTGGCCGCGTTTCGTAGCTGATATCATGCAAAGTTAAGGCAATTTTTCCTTTATAAAAGAGCGGCGCCACATAAGCCGGGCAAAATAAAATATCAAGATTATCTTTTTGAGCTGCTCGCGGCAAATCCCAATGCGTAAATTTAGCCGTGCTGCCAACTTTTAATAACTTACATTCAAGCAATTCTGATTGCGGCAAATTGGCGGGAATTTCATCCTTAAAATAGAGAATGAATTTTGTGTTCTTCTCTCTTGGCAAAATCGCCCAAATCTTAAGCAAATTAAAAAGATACCGCCCCACGCCGGTTCTCCCGCCTTCTAAATTGTGAGCATCAATGCCGATTAACATAAATGTAAAATGTAAATCTCAAAATGCAAAATGATAATGTAAAGTGTAAATTTTATAAATCCATCCCGCAGTTGCGGGATACCAAAACTTTACATTTTGATTTTTTAATTTTTAATTTTAATAATAGCCTTCCAACTTCCCCTTCTTCCCCCGCCAAAAATCCGTCACTCCCCGCATCACCGGTCCCGCCCAATGAGAATGATGGTCAATTATGGCCTTTACAAATTGTTTAAAAAATATCCAAATACTGGCTAAATAAGTTAGTAATTTTAAGCCATGACGAGCAGAAAAAATTAAGCCATTGCGAGAATGATAATAGATATAGGGATAAGAAAATTCTTGAGTACTGCGCGATTGCTTATGGTAAATTTTTGCTAAACTGACTAAGCCACACGAATAACCGGCTTTTTGTGCGCGCAAACACCAGTCTCCATCTTCGTAATACAAAAAATAATCTTCGCTTAATAGTCCTATTTTTTCAATCACCGTTTTTTTTGCCAACAAGCAACAACCCGTAATATAATCAACTTTTTTAAACTCCTCACTTGGCTTAATAAAAATATGACTACCCCGAGTTTTTAACCAATTAAATTGTCCGCCGGCAAACCAAATTTTTTCCGGTTCATCTGAACAATAAATAACCGGCCCAAAGATTCCGTATGCTTTATTATTTTCCCCCGCTTCAATTAATTTACTTAAAAAATCCGTCTCAACGGTTGTATCATTGTTTAAGAGTAAAACATAATCTGCTCCCCTTTCCAGCGCGATTTCTATGCCTTGATTGTTTCCACCGGCAAAACCTAAATTTTCTTTATTACGGATTTCGTGAATTTTAAAGCGATAGTCTATAGCCTGTAGTCTGTAGTCATCCTTTGACCCATTGTCAATCAAAATAATTTCAAAATTGTTATAATCTAGCCGATTCAAAGAAGCCAGACACTCCAGCGTATCTGCCCAACCATTCCAATTGAGAATAATGATTGATACCTTGGGAAGCATAAAAAATGTAAAATGTAAATCTCAAAATGAAAAATGACAATGTAAAATTCAAAATTATTAATCCATCCCGCAGCTGCGGGATACCAAAATTTTGCACTTTGATTTTTACATTTTAAATTGAAAGCTCGGATTTTCGCTTCTACGAGAATGACAATTATTTTCCCTACTCTAATCTAATATGCTTTTTTTATCTCCGTCCCCGGATAATAATATTTCAAAATCTCCTGATAATTTTTAGTTCCAGCTTTGGCAAAAGCCCGGGCGCCGGCACCCGAAAGCCCTACGCAGTGATTAGCTCCGCCACAGGCAGTGTAATTATATTCTGCTCCAGTTGGATCCTTAACCCCACCGGCCAAATATTCAAAACCTGCTTCGCAGTATTGCTTGCCCCAAAGAGAACAAGCTGATTTTGTACCAACAGTTTCCAATTCGGCCGCGCCGGAAGAATAAGCCGAAACAAT
>CAZYIG010000008.1:0-2437 GCA_964647205.1 uncultured Candidatus Saccharibacteria bacterium
GCCTGATTTTATCAAAATTTTATCGCCGCGCGCAATTTTTGTGCTACTTTTTGTTGCCAAAAAGTAGCGATAAATTAATTCTTATTTTTTAATCTACTGCTCACTGCCTCGCCTTTCAATTCCCGTAACGCATCCGCTGCTATCCAGCACGCGGCTTTATTATCAATCTTCCGGATTTCCTCCGCACACGCTATCGCTGTTTTATTCAGTACTAAATTTCGTTTGCCGATCTGGCGCAGGGCCCAATTGACCGCCTTACGAACATAGTTGCGCTCATCCGTAGCGTATTTTTTGATTAACGGAAAAAATTTTATAAAATCATTATTTTTAACTTGCTTATTTTTAAAAGCCACGACTGCCATTAAAGCAAAACCAGCTCGCCGCACAAATTCTTCCTTATTTTTACTCCACTGTGCACATTTTTTAAGCGCCAGCGGATGGTTAAAAAATAGATTCAGACAAACTTGATCGCAAACATCCCAAGAATCAAAATCGGCCACCCATTTATCCATTTGCGCGCTGTCCACTTTGTCTAGTTCCTCAATCATGCTGGCTAAAATTTTAGCTTCATGAATCCCCGATTGCCAAAGTTTTTGCGCTAAAATATGCTTGTCCGCCGACTTGTCCCTCGAAGCATCGGCAAAGAGGGAAGCCTTGGCGAAGGCGGAATTTTTGCCAATTTCTTTGGCAATTTTACGCAAAGCAGGCATCGGCACGCCCAAAACCTTGGCTTTTGGCATAATGCCAAAACGCGCCATGCCGGCGACGTTTTTTGGACTAGCCAAAAATTTTAATTTTTTTAGAATTTCTTTATCTGTCATAAAAGAACACTGCTTATCATGGTTATAAATCTTCCGTGCTCAAAAAATCCGTTATTGCTTCAACGATGGATTTTGGCGCTAATTTCGGATAATTGCCTTTCTTTCTAATCACCGCCATATTGCGTCCTGTTTCCTCAATACCAGCCGTAATAATCTCTTTGGCTCTAAAAAAATCTAGCCAGTCATAATTCATCACTGGCGGCCGCATAATCACATCCGCCTGTTTTAAAACTTGCTGGGCCACTTCATATTCAACTACCGAAAAAGCATTGGCAATGAAAGATAGCGTATTTTGCGAATTAGCCAAATCACTATCAATGCGAACCCAACGGCTAGAGATGTCAACCGCAATCACAAAATCCGCCCCCATTTGCCGAACAACATCAGCCGGCACGGGATTGGAAACTCCGCCGTCCATTAAAAGCTGGCCGTCAATTTTAACCGGCTGAAAAACAACCGGCAGGGCGATACTGGCTCGGATAGCTTCAACCAAAGAGCCGCCGGAAAGAATAACCTCTTTGCCGTTTTCAACATTAGTAGCTGTTGCCCGGAAAGGCAAGGAACAATGCTCTATTCTTTTATCGCCCAAAAGTCCGGTTAATAATTTAGCAAATACTTCGCCCTTAAAAAGCTTGCTGCTTTCAACGCCCTTGACCGATTCGCTGGGAATCATGTCCTCTTTTTTAATTTTCAAAAAAATATTTTCCAAAAAAACGATATTTCTCGTTGCGGCATACCAGCCGCCGACCAAAGCACCCATGCTGGTTCCCGCCACAAAATCAATCGGAATGCCGGCTTTTTCCAAAGTCTTGATTATACCAATATGAACTAGCCCCTTGGCGCCCCCGCCACCCAAGGCTAATCCTACTTTTTTCAGCGGATGATGATTTTTTTGATTTTCATTCATACCAGGTAGTAGAAATTCAACAATGAATTTATTAATTAACTAAGACACTAAATAAATTATATCCACTTTCTACATTAAGCCAAGTAATTTTGATTCACTAGAGATACGTAATTAATCGAATCGTACTACCTGGCATATTTTTTAATTATTTTCCAAAGCTGAGCTTAGCTCTGCCAAAATTGTTCTGCTTCTTTTTCCATAAGCTCAAGGCGCGTATAATAGTCCGGAAATTCATTTAAGTGCGCCCAGGCAATTTTACCGGTTGTTAATGGATCGTCATTAGAAACATTAGTCTGCGCATTTCGCGTTCCATGCTCTAATTCAACGTTCATCCCCATGTGAAATTGCTCTATATTAAATTTTGACCAATCAACGTTTAATTGTTCGCCGACCACTTTGGCCTCATCAATTGTAAAACTTTGTTTTGCCATAATTTTAAATTTAATAATTAATTATTACAAATTAAATACGATGCGACAACCGCCGCGGTTTCCGCTCGCAAAATTAATTTCCCTAAACTCACAATTTTAAATTCTCGCTGGCGCACCAAATCCATTTCAAAATCACTCCAACCGCCTTCCGGCCCGATAAAAATTCCAATTGTTTTTTGTTTTAACTGCACGCACTCCGACTGCGTGAATTTTTCACCAGTCAAGTGAAATAGAAAATTCCGGTCATTTTGCTGAGCTTGTTTAACCGCCTGACTAAA
>CAZYIG010000008.1:2537-14688 GCA_964647205.1 uncultured Candidatus Saccharibacteria bacterium
GGCTTCGTTGGCTTTGCCGTCTGCCAGCAGAATCTGCTGACCGGATTTAAGTCGAAGGACATTTTTAACTTGATTTAAAATATCCTTGTCAAAAACCGACAAATCCTGACCTTCTAAATCAAAATCGCTAATAAATCGATTCAGTCTCATATGCTTAAAATTCAGAATCCTCCTTCAATTTCCCTCACAATACCATATCCATTACAATGTTTCAATATTCCCAAATATGACTGCAAGCTCTGGCCAAACGACTCCTCCGACATCAATCCTCCCTGCCAATCAACATATTTATTCTCAATCTTTTTAAACATTCTCCTTCTTGTTTTAGTCCGCAAAACTCTATAGTCAGAAAAATTAACCAAACCCAAAAAATCAACTCCCGAGGCTACTGTTTTAATAAAAATCTTATCTGGATGCAACGCTAATCTTAACTCCTGGCGCAAAAATTCCTTTATCGGGCTAATCTGCTCTTCCAACCATTTTTTATCTTCTGCCAAAATTATAAAATCATCGGCATAGCGGATATAACGCTTAACTTTTAATTTATGCTTAACAAACTGGTCAAACTTATTCATATAAATATTCACAAATAATTGCGAAGTAAGATTGCCAAGTGGCAAGCCGACGCTCATATCTTTTTCTGACGAAAAACTATCTATCACATTTTCTAGTAACCAAATAATATTTGCATCCGGAATATATTCTTCTAATATTTTGACTAAAATTTTATGATCGATGTTGGCAAAAAATTTTCTGATATCGCATTTCAAAACCCAGCATGTTTTAGTATTATTTTTGCTCACCTTCCAAGCAAATGCGCGAAACTTATTGACGGCTTTATGCGTTCCCTTATTCAACCGGCACGAATATGAGTCAGCAATAAATGTCCTATCAAAAAATGGATACAAGATTCTATAAATGGCATGATGGAGAAGCCTATCGCGAACTGTCGCTTTATGAATATCTCTGGGCTTGGGGTCGTTAATCTTAAACGCTTGATACCCGCCGTGCTTATAGGTATGATTGATAAGATTGCTGTGGAGCGAAAAAATATTATCCATTAAGCACAGGGAAAATTCCTGAACATCTTTTTTATTCCTCTTGCCATTCAAAAATTCTTTCCAGGCTTCAAGCAGGTTTTCTAAACTAATAATATCTTCAAATTTATGAACCAATTTAATTTTCATTGTAATAAATCGTCTTTTAACGCCCCCCCCCAACCGATTGTAATCAGTAAAGAAAAAGAGGCATATCAATATTGGCAAGTCTTGCATCGAAATTTTCCCAAAACCGAACGCTTCAGTCTTGGACAAAAAATTTCTCAAACATTCCTTGAAGTTCTTGAATTAACTTTTACCGCTTCCTATTTATCATTCGAACAAAAAATAGTCTTATTGACCAAAGCGTCATCGCGCCTTGATATTTTAAAATTTTTTGTTCAGCTCGCGTGGGAAGGCAAGCTTATTTCAACCGAAAAATATATAGAGCTTTCAAAAAAACTTGAAGAAATCGGACGCATGATCGGTGGCTGGAGAAAAGGACTTCTGCAAAAGAAAACTCTCACCCAATAACGGATGAGAGAAGCAGCAAGTTTCGGAACAACCACTCGATGGCGATTCTCGGCATTCCAGACGTTGGAGTTCTCGAACTGATTGACGTTCACGTTCAGCCTGTCATCGAAGTTGAAGTTCACGTTGGCAACAAAGAAATGTGCGATGAGCCATCTAGACCACTACCCCTTGAATACTCTCGGGATTGCATCTTATTTGGAACCTAGAAGTTCACCAGCCCGTCGCACCAACTGGCTGTTTTTTTATTTTGAAAAACGCATCCACTCTTTTGCAAGACGTATCCGGCAAAATTCTCAAATTACGATTTTCAGCAACCTTGACCCGAAGCCGTAGCCGCGAATTTTTCCAAGTTGCATTATCATTATATAAAAAAATCCCTTAGATTCCAAGTGTTAAAGAATCCAAGGGATAAAGGGGCTAAGAGAATAAAGAGGCAACGTGTCAAACCAGTTGCGGAACAACCACCCGACGGCGACCCCCGGCACGCCAGACGCGGGAGTCCTCGAACTGACGGACGTACACGTGCAGCCCGTCATCGAAGTGGAAGGACACGTAGGCAACAAAGAAATTGCTCTTTGACTCAAATAAGAAGAATGTTGCGTATCCCTCTGTCCGAAGCCAATTGCGATGCTTTTTCACAAAATTCTTTATCTGATGCTGGGTAAGGCAAAGTCTCCTTACGTCAAAATTCAGCTCTCCAAACATTTGTGAGAAAGTTGCGTCTTTCTTCATCTCGTGCACGTCCACTGGCGTTTCGGCCGTGGGTTGGCTCGGCTCGTCGGCTTCCCAATTTTTGAAATCGGAATCGATGCCGGCAGGAAACATGTCTTTTGCGTCGGCCAAAACTTCGGACCCATCAACAGCGTCAATGGTAAGCGATTTGCCGCCGGAGATGAGTTTTAGAAAAGCCTCCTTGACCTTGACGACGTTTGCCCAACAATTTTCCTTGCGAAGAAATTTTTTGAGCTGAACAAGCCATTCTTGACCTGCTTCACCAGACAACTTTTCCGCCAGATCATAGATCACCTTCAACGTTTCCAACGACAAATCCACAATCTTCCGAACTACTTCGCCGAGCATGTCTTTTACCATGGTCAGTTCCTCCTGTCTTATGTTTGGCTTATCTTTTATTCCAGCCCCGCGCCAAAATATCAGACTTGCCGTTATTTGCCTAAAATATCTTGTTTTTAATGTACTTTATTAGGATACACTATAAAAATGTTTTTGTCAAGCAAAACAGGTAATGTGCACACACATATTGCACTCTCTGCTACTCTAGGGGCATATGTCAAAAACTATGCCTAGTTCAACTAAAGAAGAGAAGTATCGTTGGATAAAACCAATCTTGGATAAAGAGATAACCATTAAACAAATGACTAAGGTTTGTCCCTTTAGCGAGAGGAGATTGAAATATTGGCTGGCCAGCTTCCGGCGCGGCGGACTGGATGAATTGGCCAATAAGTCTACCCGTCCTAAGAGTCATCCGGATGAAACACCAATCCGGATTAAAGAGAGAATCATTGAATTAAGAAAAGCCACTAGTCTATGTGCCAAGAAACTGAATTACAAATTAGCTAAAGAAAAGATCATTGTCTCGGATAGGTTGATTGGCAAAGTTTTAAAATCAGAAAATCTAATTAGAAAATATCGGGTTAGGAAATTGAAATATAAATATATTAAGATTCCTTTGCTGGCCGGAGAATTAATGGAGATAGATATCAAATATGTGCCCAAGAGAGTCCAGGGCAGGCGGTATTATCAGTTTACGGCCATTGATTGTGCTTCTCGGTGGCGATACCTGAAAGTCTATGAAGGGCAATACAATGAACATTCGGTGGCCTTTTTAAAAGAAGTGGTCCGAATCTTCCCGCATAGAATCCGAGCCATTAAGACCGATAATGGAATGTGCTTCACCAATCGCTACACGGGCTATCAGCAAAGTCGAGACCCTCTTAATCCACGATTGCATCCCTTGGATATCTTGTGTCAGGAGCTGAACATTATTCATTACCTGATCGATCCGGGAAAGCCTAGTCAGAACGGGAAAGTGGAAAGATCGCACCGGACCGACCAAGAAATGTTCTATGAGAGGAATAAATTTAGAACGCTGGCCGGATTGAAAAAAGCTTTAAGAATTTGGAATCAAGAGTATAATAATTTAGAACACTGCTCTCTAGATGGATTAACGCCTAATGAAGCGTTGGCTAAGGTGCAAAATGTATGTGCCTAAAACAAACACCCTGCGTTTTTCAGGGTGTTTTTATTACTGCTAATTCTTAATTTTTAATAAATCTCGTAAGAAAGATCAACGCTAATGTTAATCTCATTCTGTCCGGTTTGTACTTCTGGAGATGAAGCGCCACCGCCTTTGCCTAGTGAATCGCTGGCATAATACATTGGCTCTGGCTGATCTGAAGAATTTTCGCTGAAGCTAACTACTTCACCCAGAGAAACACCTAAGGCTCCGGCTAAAGTCTGCGCCTTTACCTTAGCATTAGCAATGGCTTTTTGACGCGCCTCTGTATTCAGCTTTTCCGAGTCATCAAAAGTGAAATACAATGAACCTACTTGATTGGCTCCGGCCGTTGCCGCTTGAGTTAAAATATCACCAACTTTTTCTAAATCTCTAATTCTAACTTCTAGGGTCTGGCTTATTTGATAACCAATAATTTCGCTCTTACCTTCAAAATATTGATAATTTGGCGACACACTATAATTAGTTGTTTTTAAATCCTCCTCTTTGACACCCAAATCCTTCATGGATTGTATAATCTTATTCATTTTATCAGTATTGTCTTTCTGCGCTATCGCCACAGTTTTAGCGTCAGAAACCACCGACAAATTTACCTTGCCAATGTCCGGTTTGCCTGAAACTTTCCCCTCGCCCGTTACCGAAATTGTATTTTTATACTGCGCATCTTGGCCAATATATTGGCTCTCTTTTATTTTATTGATAACATCCGCAACTCCGGAGACAGATAAAACGACTAAAAATAAAATCAAAACTCCTGCCACCGCCACGGCTATTTTTGGCAAATATTCTCTTGGCGGAACAATTTTTAAATTGATATTTTTTTCTTCTATTTCCATATAGTTTTATTAAATTAATAATTAAATCTTCTTTAAGATAATTATAATCTAATTATTATTAATTGCAACTGCCAGCCGCGCCCGCCGCTGCCGCGCCCTCGCCAAAACCCGGAGCTGGCACAACTGAAGATAATACTGTTTTACAGACTTCCGGTTCATTTGTGAAAGCGCCACAAACTGCCTTTTTCAGACTTTCTGGATCTCGGGAAGTTGCTATTGTCGTTCCGTTAATGATAAGAGTCGGCGAACCCTGAACGCTATATTTTTCGTTGTCCGCGTCAAAGATTGCAAAAGGTGGATAACTAGAATTTTTCCAAGAATTTTTATCTAGGAAGGTTTGCTTAATCTTAAATTGGGCGTCCGTTGTTTGCTCGCAACTGGCTAACTTACCTGCATCAATTTTTTCCGAAGCCAAACAACTTTCAGCGTTTCCTTCTTTAAGAAAGCAATTCAAATAATTATTTAATTTTTGCGGCTCTTGATTTTCAATGCAATACTGTCTTAAGTTCTCCAGCATTTCCTTTTCGCCGTGCATCAAGTAATTAACAAATTTTAATTTAAAGTCTATTTTATCGCCTAGTAGCCCGACCACCGGCAAAATGCCTTTTTCCGCTTGCGTTCCGTAAGGACAATAGCTCATGACAAAAAGCTCCACACTTGGTTTTTCCGTTTTTGGCACTGACTGACTTTGTTGCGCTCCGGCTGCTCCTGCTTCTTTTTGGGCCGCCTCAACATCTATGGCAACGGTAAAAAATTTCTTGCCGTCCCGAGTCATAAAAGAAGTATAGTCTTGACCACCGACATTCAGGCTAATTTTATAAAGACCGCTCTCTTCAATTACTTGGCTAATCGTTGCTGTGACACCGCCTTGCACTAAATTTTTATTAATAAATTCCTCCGCCTTGGCCTTAGCTTGATCCAAAGTCAAAACAGGAATTGATTTTTGACCATAAAAATAATAAGCTCCGGCTGCCGCAATAACAACAGCCAGCGCCACCCAAGGCCAAATTTTTTCAATAAAATTCTTGTCGATTTCTATAACTTTTATCTGATTTTTTTCTTCAGTCATTTTATTTAAGGTTAAAATTTAAAATATTATCCTATTATTTTATTACAAAATAATAGTCTTGTCCAGACCATTAAGTAGCTTGCCCCACTCGCAACAAACTATTGCTTAAGCTATTGATCGGCTTTTACCGATTAGCTCTTTTGCGTTCTAGCTCTGTTAAAAATTGCTTGCGCAAACGAACACTTTTTGGCGTTACTTCTAAATATTCATCCGCGTTCATAATTTCCAGTCCTCGCTCCAGCGTTAGGTCTAGCGGCGGAGTTAAAACGATAGCTTCATCAGTGCCCTTAGAGCGCATATTGGTTAATTGTTTCCCTTTAGTCGGATTGACATTTAAATCATTACCTTTAGCGACGTTGCCAATTACCATCCCCTCATAGACTTCCGTCGCCGCGTTAATATAGAGGACGCCCCGCTCCTGCAAATTAGCCAAAGAAAAACCCAGTGCTTTACCCGGCACCATCGAAACCATTGAACCAACTGAATGTTTCTCAATTTCACCGGCGTAAGATTTAAAACCAATAACCCGACTACATAAAATTCCCTGTCCTCGCGTATCAATCACAAATTCCGTGCGATAACCCAAAAAACCGCGTGTGGGAATTTCCATAATTAACCGCATGTGATTTTGTTCCGGCTTCATCTCAAGGGTAACAGCGCGCCGTTTGGCTAATTTTTCAATAACAGTGCCAACCATGTCGCTGGGCACATCAATCGTCAATTCTTCAAATGGTTCTAGTTTTTCTCCATTTTCTACTTTGATAATCACTTGGGGTTGAGAAACCTGCAATTCATAACCTTCGCGCCGCATGTTTTCAAGTAAAATTGCCACGTGTAATTCACCCCGGCCATAAACCTTAAAATAATCAGCTGAAGAGAAGTCAATTTTTAATCCAACGTTAACTTCCAGTTCTTTTTCTAGTCTTTCCCGAATTTGACGGGTCGTGACAAATTTCCCATCACGGCCAGCGAATGGAGAACTATTAACCAAAAAATTCAGAGAGATTGTCGGCTCATCAATATTAATAGCCGGCAAAGGAGTTTGCGCTTCTTCTTGGCAAATAGTTTCGCCGATATAAATATCGGGTAGTCCGGCTACCATCACAATATCACCGGCCACCGCTTGGGCCGTCTCAATTCTTTGCAGTCCCTGAAAAGTAAAAATTTTAGTCAACTTACCCGAGCAAGTTTCACCCGCTGGTTTTTTGACAAAAACATTACCGGTTGATTTCATTGTGCCTTCGTAAATTCGGCCAATGGCCAGGCGGCCTAAAAAGTTATCATAAGCCAGGTTAAATGGCTGAAATCGAAATGGCTGCGCCATAAGTTCGGGCGAAGAAGCCACTTTGACTTCCCGCAAAATTGTTTCCAGCAGGGGAGTCAAATCATTTGATTCGTCCTCCATTTTCATTTTAGCAATCCCCTGTTTAGCGATTGCAAAAACGGTTGTAAAATTTAATTGTCCATCATTGGCGCCCAAGTCCATAAAAAGCTCCAGCACTTTCTCATGCGTCCATTCCGGCCGCGCTGCCGGTTTATCAATTTTATTAATCACCACAATCGGCCTAATCCCCAATTCCAAAGATTTTTTTAACACAAATTTAGTCTGCGGCATTGGCCCTTCCTGCGCATCCACCACCAGTAAAACCGAATCTATTGAGCGCAAAACTCGCTCAACTTCCGAACCAAAATCAGCGTGGCCGGGCGTGTCCACGATATTTATTTTCGTATCCTTGAAAAATATCGAGGTATTTTTTGAATAAATTGTAATGCCTCGCTCTTGCTCTAAGTCATTAGAATCCATGCTGACACCTTCTTCCATGACGCCAGTCTGACGCATCAGAGCATCGGTCAATTTAGTTTTGCCATGATCAACGTGAGCAATAATAGCGATGTTGCGTATTTCCATAAATATAATGCGAATCTACGAATAAAATGCGAATGATGCGAATAGATTAGCAGGAGCATATCCGCATGAATTTACGTTTTTCGCATACTATTTGCAACATTCGCATATCATTCAAATTTATTCGCATTATTTAATCAAAAAACTGCCCGAAAGCAGTAAAATATTCTCAAATATTTATGTCGCTTATTCTTCTTTAAGAATACCACGAAATTTTAAAAATAGCAAATCGCTATTTAATCGCGCAGAGCAATTTAAGTTCTCCAAGGTCGTCGCTTGTCAGTTTCTCATTCGCGCTCATATTGAGTTTGTACATAATGGCTTGCGGGTCGTCCACGTGTTCCAGCCCCAAAGCGTGCCCGAGTTCATGAGCTAAAACTCGGACTAATTTATCGCGACTACTAAATTCATAGATATTAATCATCTGCTGGCCACCAATGTTTTGATAATCTCCCTCGGTGAATTCTTCGCCGCGCGAAGCGCCAACTGCATTATACTTTTCCACGTTTAAATTAAGCGCGTCCACCAAGCGATTCAATACGATTGAAAGCGAATTAATTTCATCAATGTACTCATTAAGCTTTGCTTCCATTTTTTGTATTTCAACTAGCTCCGCCTGAAGCGCTGCTCCTTCTTGTGAAAGACGGTCATATTCCACTTGCGAACTTCCGCCTTTTTTATTCCAAGCTTGCACTTCTCTGTCATAAGCATTCTTTCTTTGAGTGAACGAAATCAAGCGCGTATCATAATCCGCTTTCACTTGCTCATATTCCGTCTTAAGAGACGCATATTTTTCTTTTAAATTATTATACGAAGCATTATCTTCTTTCACCACCATGCCTAAACTTTCCAGTTTGCTTGTTGCCTGCTGGCGATAATCATAAATAAGATTTATCTTTAATTTCCCGCCATCAGCGTAAGCAAAAAGATTTTTGCCGATTGGTTCTTCCCAAATTTTTTCGGCTTCACCAATCGCGCTTAAAAAATCTTGGCGAGTCAAACCAAATTTATCATCAAACAAATCAAGCGCGTAGACAATCGGCTGCTCGCAAGGGGCATAGACAGAAGAATATCTTATCAGATTTTCAATTTGCTTCTGGAATACAAACCCGGCGACAACTACCAATATAATTATAATAGCGTTAACTAATTTTGTTTTCATGACAGATTACTAATCAATTGAGTCTAAATTCTTAATTTTTCTTCTTGATTTCAAAACATACTTTATAAAAAGATAGGTACAAACAACTCCGGCCAATAAAAATATCCAAAAATAAGCCGAATATTTAAGCCAAATCTCCCAGTTGGCTCCAAAGATATAACCAAGCAGAGCAAAAAAACAAACTTCCATAAATTCGCCTAGCACTTCAAAGGTTAAATATCGCCGATAGTTTAACTTCGTTAGACCACAAATAACATTAACCGCCGGCGCCACGCCAGTCATAAAACGGCTAAAATAAATAGTTAAAATCGGATGGCTGGAAATCTCTTCGTTAATATTCTGATATTTTTCTGAATTCACTAATTTTTTCATTCCTAACCATAAGAGGGCTCTTACGCCATAACGCCGCGCCAACCAATAACCGACATTGTCCCCCATTATATTACCTAAAATTCCAACTATAATAATTAAAGGTGCGCTCAAATAGCCTTGAGTAGAAAAAGCCACGGAAGCAACAAGCATTGTCCCCGAAGGCAAGGGCAGGGCAAGAGCGCCTAAAAAAGTAATAACGAAAATCGCTAAATATTTATAAAGCAGAACGTAAGAAATAATGATTGAAATAATATCCAACATAAACTTTATTGAATATTCAAACTGTCAATATCGTTTTGATATTGATTGGCAATCGCCACCACGTTATCGCCATAAAATCGGTATTTTAAATTTGTTGAACCGGAGAAATAGCGCATGGCCGCTGCCCATTCACCGCTCACCGTGCCGGCCCCGCCGGCTTTTAATTTAATCGCCGCCGCTAGAAAGGCATCCCGGATATCCCAGGGATTTGCCAGCCGACCAGTCACAGCCGTTACTTTGTCCTTGTATCCCATCCAAGTTGAGGGAATAAATTGCGCCGGACCCATGGCTCCGCCCCAACCGACTGGTTTCCCGCCAGAATAAGCTGTCATCCAACAAGAAACACGCGTATTTTGAGGGTCAAGACCAAGCACGGAGACTATCTCTAAAAAAGGCTGAACATCACGAGCTGGACTCATGACGCGAGGCTTTACCGCACCAGACGTAACGCCAACGCCAGCTCCAGTTGTGTAATCGCGCAAATAACATGCGCCGACATTTTTACCAAGATTTGATTCTTGAGTTAAAATCGCCAGCAGAAATGCTGCCCTCACTCCGGTCAGACCGGAAGCCCACTGGGCAATCTGAACCGCTTCGCCAAAAGTAACCTGAGTAGGAATATCAAGTAACTGATAAAGACGACCCTTAATTTCGGTGGCCTTTTTTTGAGCATTGCTAAGAATTGACTGATACGTAGTTTCCCGGCCTTTGGTTTCTTGCAATAAAGTATTCTGTTCGTTCACTGATCCAGATAGCTGTTGCTGTGCTAAAGTTTTAATGGCCAGAAGATTCTGGGCTTCATCTTGTTGTTGGGCCAAAGTTTCTGCTTGCTGATCAAGTTGATTTTTTGCCTGCGTCACTTCGTTAAATAATTCACTCAAACCATTGGACATTTGAAAATATCTTTCCATTTCATCAAAAATATCGGATAAATTATCGTTCGTTAAAATAGCGTATAGCACCGGGTAATTATCATACTCATTTATCGCGCGGATAAATTGCGCCATCTGCTCTCGCAGCCGCTGAATTTTAGCGGTGCTTTCGTCAATGGCTAGTTGCGTTTCGTCCAGCTGGTCGCCCAACTGCGTAATCCGTAAATTGGTCGCTCTAATTTGCAAGCTGGTCGTCGCCTGTTGTTTCTGCAGTTGTTTTATTTTATTTTGAAGCGTATTTTTCTCGCCTTTAATACCACTCAATTCCTGTTGATATTGAGCAATCTGGCTTTCAATATCCTGCAATTGTTGTTCCAGCTGCGTTTTTTCATTCTGCGCTTGCTGCAATGAGGCATCGTCAACCGCAAAAACCAATTCGTTTTGCCAAGGCAAGATAACCAAAAATAACGCCAGCAACACCAAAACTATAAAGAATTTACTCTTTAGCGCCATATTGTTGATTATATCACTTTGGAGCAAAAACATGGAAGACAAGGGCCTAATAATTATTTTTTCAAAAAAATACCCCCGTCCAGGCAGGAGTATTTTTTATTTCGCTAACCGAGAAAAAATTAAAAAAGTTAATAATTCACAAAATAGTTAATTTTAGCTTTTGCTTTCAGAACCAGCACCAAGGCATCGGCCTCTTGGTTGATTTTTTGATTTTTCATCTCGCTCTTTATTTGTTCGGCAGTTATTGCTTCTTCCCCCACTGGAATTGAAATTTTATTATCACTAATATACTGCGCCACTTCTTCGTCCGTCACGTTTATTCTGTCTGCTACTAATTTTTCTAACTCTTTTTGAAGAATAATTTGCGTTTTTAAATCATTCCGGCTCATATTCTCGGCGATAAGCGCTTCGTCAAGCGTGCCGCCTTGCAACGCAATTTGATCCTCAATTTTTTTTATCTCTCCGTTAATTTCTTCATCGCTGACCACAATTTTTTTTGCCCTTACCTCATTTTTAACTAATCTTTCGGCAATCAAAGAATCTAGCAATTTCTTGCCCGAAGTTTTTTCCAGTTTTGAAATAACCGACAAGCGACTTATTGGACTGCCGTCAACAATTGCCGCGATAAATAAGCCCTTGCCCGTGTAAATTAAAACACCCAGGATTATAACCGCCGCGATAATAATGGCCGTCTTTTTATTAATTTTTATTTTGACTGTCTGCCTGCCAGCTGATGGCTGGATTTCTTGTTCTTCTAGCACGCTTGTTTGCCTTATCTCATTTTCCATAAAATTAAATTAAAAAATTATTAGTTATTAAAACGCACAGGAATAATAACAGAATCATCATTTTCCGGCAAGCCTGATGGATTGTCTTTTTCCAACACCAACGTTCCCGTTGCGGTCTGGGGCGCGTCAAAAACTAACGTCGCGCTAAACGGCA
Organism: uncultured Candidatus Saccharibacteria bacterium; assembly: GCA_964647205.1. Taxonomy (GTDB): domain Bacteria; phylum Patescibacteriota; class Minisyncoccia; order Portnoybacterales; family GWB1-42-6; genus CAZYIG01. The sequence continues at coordinate 14,296 of CAZYIG010000008.1, forward strand.
CAAATTCTGTCGTCATCCAATCGCTTTCTGTCTGCGCCGGCGTGATAGCTAATTCCTTACCATTGCCATCAAATAATTTTACCGGAAAAGACGCTTCAAAATACCAAGTTCCCCGCGCTTCACCGGTTACTTTCAACGGGCTTTTTACGATGGCACTTGGCAATGGCATGTTAACTCTAATTTTATCATTGCCAACCGGCAAAATATTTTCCGTAAAAGATTTACTGCCGGCGCGACACTGGCGAGGATAAGATTCCATCACCGGGAAATCAAGCTCTGCGCAACGTTCAAAACTATTCGCCACCTTAACCTTTTGCCACTGAAAAATCAAACACGCATCGCTCTGACAATTATTCAACCAAAACCACCCCGCAATTCCAGCGGCAATTATTA